>JASKJZ010000035.1 GCA_030154385.1 Clostridiales bacterium | reverse complement strand
TGAAATCGATAAAATTGCAAAGAAAAAAAGTACCACAAACCGCGATGTCAGTGGAGAATCGGTGCAACAGGGGCTCTTAAAGCTTTTAGAGGGTGCCGATATTGAGGTACCAGTTGGGGCAACCAGTAAAAATGCGATGGTGCCGCTTACGACCATTAATACAAAAAATATTCTATTCATTTGTGGAGGTGCCTTCCCAGAACTAGACAAGGTAATCAAACAGAGACTGAATAAACAGGCCTCCATTGGTTTTATGGCAGACTTAAAGGACAAGCATGATAAGGACTTAGATATCCTATCTAAGGTGACAGTGGAGGATTTAAGAGAATTTGGAATGATACCAGAGTTTTTGGGGCGATTGCCGATACTCTTTTCCCTGCAAGGATTAACAAAGGAGATGCTGGTATCGGTATTAAAGGAGCCGAAAAATGCTATTTTGAAGCAATACCAAAAGCTTTTGGCGCTGGATGAAGTGGATCTTATGTTTGATGATGATGCGCTGGATGCCATTGCGGAACGCGCACTCGAAAAGAAGACAGGGGCAAGAGCTCTTCGTGCCATTATTGAAGAATTCATGCTGGATATCATGTATGAAATACCAAAGGATGAAAATATTGGAAGGGTTACCATCACCAGATCCTATATCGAGAAAAAAGGCGCACCAATGATTGAAATGCGTGGAGTCGAAGTAAAACGAATTGGTATTGCCGGAGAATAAGGACAGATGACCTGATTTTGACTATAATTTTATGCAATGATTCAAAAATATAGGAATTCGCTTTGAAAAAAGAACAAGGAAATTGATTCAAAAAGGACAGTTGGCCTTTTTTGAATTGTACAGAAATACTACAATTAATTTATCTTATAGAGGAGAGGTTGAACAAAATGAACAAGGTTCTGGATGTGTTAAGCAATTTGGAAGGGCACCCAAAATTAGTCTTAGCAGAGTTATTCCGTAATGCACCCGTTTGGTTGTTGGAAGCCTGTAAGGTCGTAAAGATGGATAAAAACGAAGTCTTTATCCGCGAAAAAGATAAAGTCAATAAGGTTTACATATTGACAAAAGGTGTCGTTAAGGCCAGTGATTTTCGTATTTTTGGAATTGTGTATGATTTCTGCCAGTATGATGCCATCGAAATCCTTGGAGGGATGGAGATGTTTTTAGACTGTGATACGTATCGAACAACACTGATTACCAAAACACCATGTGAGTTCATTGTTCTCGATATTGAAGTATTTCGAAAATGGATGCTCCAAGATAATAATGCCCTTTGGATGCACAGCAAAACCGTGATACGCTATCTGCTTGAGGAGACAAGAAAAGAGAGAGCCTTTTTATTTCTACAGGGAATAGACCGCGTTTATTTACTATTTGAACACCTCTATGAGCAAAATGCTGTAGATGGGAGGTGCCATGTTAAGCTGACCAGACAGCAGATTTCCGATGAGACTGGTCTATCCATCAAGACCATCAATCGTGCACTAAAGCAGATGATGGAGGAGAACCTTGTAGAGATACAAGGAAGTAAGCTGACCATTACAGAAAGCCAGTTTCGTGAGATGAAGGAGCTATCTGCTGAAAAAATTGACATCTAGCCAGTTTGCACACCAACCAGAAAAAATAGGAAAAGGAGTATACGTATGGTAGATTATACAGAAGGTTCTGGAAAACAATATCATACAGGGGTCGGCCCTGGTGATGTTGGGAAATATGTAATTTTGCCTGGAGATCCCAAGCGCTGCAAAAAAATAGCAGAGCATTTTGAGGATGCCAGGTTGATTGCAGACAGCCGGGAATATGTGACATATACAGGATATTTAGACGGAGTTAAAGTAAGTGTAACCTCCACTGGAATCGGAGGACCGTCAGCTTCTATTGCGATGGAAGAGCTTGTTAACTGCGGAGCAGATACCTTTATTCGAGTTGGTACCTGTGGAGGAATGGATCTTGAGGTAAAGGGCGGCGATATTGTAATTGCAAACGGTGCAATTCGTATGGAAGGAACCAGTCGGGAATATGCACCAATTGAGTTTCCTGCGGTTGCATCCTTCGATGTTGTAAATGCATTGGCAGAGGGGGCAAAAAAACTAAACTTACCATATCATGTGGGTGTGGTACAGTGTAAGGATGCCTTTTTTGGACAACACCAGCCAGAAACAAAACCAGTTAGCTATGAGCTGATGAATAAATGGGAAGCATGGCTTCGCCTTGGATGTCTGGCTTCGGAAATGGAATCGGCGGCTCTTTTTGTAGTGGCAAGTCATTTACGCGTTCGGGTCGGTTCTACCTTCTTAGTAGTAGCCAACCAGGAGCGTGAAAAAAAAGGATTATCCAATCCACAGGCGCATGATACCGAAAGCGCTATTTGTGTTGCAGTAGAAGCGCTTCGTAACTTAATACGCGATGATAACAATATAAAATAGGCGGAAGTATGAAAAATATACCAACACCACATATCGGAGCAGGAGAAGGGCAAATTGCAAAGACAGTACTTATGCCAGGAGATCCACTTCGTGCCAAATATATTGCGGAAACATACTTAGAAAATGTGACCTGCTTTAACACCGTGCGTAACATGCTAGGATATACGGGAACTTACAAGGGAAAAGAAATATCCGTTATGGGTGGCGGAATGGGTATGCCATCCGTTGGAATTTATTCATATGAATTGTTTCATTTTTATGATGTGGATCGCATTATCCGTATCGGCTCCGCAGGAGGTATTCAAGATGATGTAAAGGTTCGTGATGTCGTAGTAGCAATGGGTGCTTGTACGGATTCGAATTATGCAGCACAGTATCGTTTGCCTGGAACCTATGCACCGATTGCTGACTTTAAACTTCTTCGCAAAGCAGTAGAAACTGCAGAAGCGCAGGGAACAAAGGTAGTCGTTGGAAATGTACTTTCCGCAGACGTATTTTACAATGATTATGCAGGGGTCAACGATGACTGGAAGAAGATGCAGGTGCTTTGCGTGGAAATGGAAGCGGCTGCTCTTTATATGAATGCGGCAAGAGCGGGAAAACAAGCACTTTGTCTGTTAACGATTTCCGATCACATGTATACTGGAGAGAGTTTATCAGCAGAGGAAAGACAATTAAGCTTCCACGAAATGATGGAAGTTGCATTGGAGCTGGGAGAATAAAGAATAGGAGGCATTTTCATGACAAATCAGGAAATCTTAAAGACTGTGGATCATACCTTGCTTCTACAAGATGCTACCTGGGAACAGATTAAAGTCATCTGTGATGATGCAATGCATTTTGGTACAGCAAGCGTTTGTATACCAGCAAGTTTTGTAAAACGTGCAAAGGAATACGTAACGGACAAAATGGCAATCTGCACCGTGATTGGCTTTCCGAATGGCTATAATACCACAGCAGTAAAGGTATTTGAGACAAAGGATGCCATCCAAAATGGAGCGGATGAAATCGATATGGTAATCAATATTGGAGCCCTAAAGGACAAACAATATGACGCGATTGAAGAAGAGATTCGCCAAATCAAAGCAACATGTGGAAGTCAGATTTTAAAGGTCATTATTGAAACCTGCCTATTAACAGAGGAAGAAAAAATAAAAATGTGCGAAATCGTGACACGTGCAGGTGCTGATTTTATTAAAACCTCCACTGGATTTTCTACAGCAGGTGCGACCTTTGAGGATATTGCCCTATTTGCAAAGCATGTTGGACAGGATGTAAAAATTAAGGCAGCTGGTGGCATCAGTTCGCTTGCAGATGCGGAAAAATTTATTGAATTGGGCGCAAGCAGGCTTGGTACCAGCCGTATCGTAAAGATTTTAAAAAACGAACAAGGTTCAGGTTATTAAGGAAGCGTAATACTAGGGGTATTTATAAGGAGAGGAGACATCCTCTCCTTATAAAACCCCTTGAATCGCCTTTGATGAAAAAAGGAGGAATTATAAATGGAAAAAGAAGTCATTCGTACTATGATTGAGAGAGCAATGGAAATGCTTAAATTTTCCTATACCCCATATTCAAATTTTAAGGTGGCAGCTGCCCTTAAAGCAAAGGATGGACGTATTTTTGGAGGTTGTAACATTGAAAATGCTGCCTATTCCCCAGGAAACTGTGCAGAACGCACCGCTTTTTTTAAGGCCGTTAGTGAAGGCGTAACGGAGTTTGACAGCATCGTGATACTAGGCGGAAAAAATGGAACAATAGAAAATTATTGTCCGCCTTGCGGCGTGTGTCGTCAGGTTATGATGGAGTTTTGTGACCCAAAGACCTTTCAGGTCATTCTTGCAAAATCCAAGGAGGAATTTAAGGTATTTACCCTGGAGGAGATTCTTCCGCTAGGCTTTGGTCCAAAAGACTTACGATAGGATTGCGAGAGTACGAAGTACGAAGCAATCCGTGGTATCATTTTTATAGAAATCAACATTAAAAAGAAATGATAGAAAACGCAAAATGCAGATTGGAGGCAATTTATGAGAAAGTACAAGAGAGTATTTACAATTGTAATCGATTCCCTTGGAATCGGTGCTATGCCAGATTCTGAAAAATTTGGTGACGTTGGAGTAGACACACTGGGACATATTGCAGATTCCGTAGAGACGTTTCAGATTCCAAATCTTAGAAAGCTTGGGATGGCAAATCTTCATCCATTAAAACAGGTTGCGCCAGTAGAAACCCCTTTGGCTTATTATATGCCGATGAAGGAGACCAGCAACGGGAAAGATACGATGACAGGCCACTGGGAGATGATGGGCTTAAAAATTACAAAACCATTTCAGACCTTTACCGACACTGGATTCCCAAAAGAGCTTTTGGATGAATTAGAGAAGCGTACGGGAAGAAAGATTATTGGAAATAAGAGCGCCAGTGGAACCGAAATTTTGGATGAATTAGCGGAAGAAGAAATTGCGACAGGGAACTTAATTGTGTATACCTCTGCCGATTCTGTTCTTCAAATATGCGGAAACGAAGATACCATGGGTCTTGAAAATCTTTATAAATATTGCGAGATTGCAAGGGAACTTACCCTTCGCGATGAGTGGAAGGTAGGACGTGTCATTGCAAGACCATATGTAGGCAAACGGAAAGGCGAATTTAAGCGTACCAGCAATCGTCATGATTATGCTCTAAAGCCTTTTGGACAGACGGCACTTAATGTGTTAAAAGATGCTGGATTAGACGTAATCTCGGTTGGAAAAATCGCAGATATTTTTGTAGAGGAAGGAATTACGAAAGCCTACAAATCAAAATCCAGTGTACATGGAATGGAGCAGACCCTGGAGATTGCAGACAGTGACTTCACAGGACTTTGCTTTGTTAATCTGGTAGACTTTGATGCGCTTTGGGGACACAGAAGAGATCCCATCGGATATGCAAAAGAAATCGAGGCTTTTGATGTCAATCTTGGCAACCTTTTAGAGAAGCTTGAAGAGGATGATTTGCTTATCATAACCGCTGATCATGGAAATGATCCAACCTATACAGGAACCGATCACACCAGAGAAAAGGGTCCCTTCCTTGCTTACTCCCCTTCCATGAAGGGAAGCGGAGAAATCGAAGAGGTAGATACCTTTGCAGTAATCGGAGCTACGATTGCAGATAATTTTGAAGTAAAAATGCCAGAAGGAACCATCGGGTTTTCTGTTCTGGATAAATTGAAATAAACACGATTAGACCAAGAGGGTGTTGCAAAATCATGAAAAGTGATGGTGCGACACTCTTTTTTTAGCTTTGGCTTGTTATAATTAGCGGGGGAAATATTTGATAATCTATACTTTCAGTGGTAAAATGTAGTTGCAGCTACAGTATCTGAAATTATTATGAATACGATATTAGAGGAAAGGACATGTGATGTTTGTTTTAAGCATCATACAAGTATACTATGCAAAACAAATTCTTTTCTAAAATACATACATATCGATATAAAATAATTTTCCTTGCATTCCTGACGGTTATTGTAAATTTTATGGCGATTGGAGCTATTGTATATGGTACCGTTTTTCAACAATTGAAGGAATCCAGAACCAATATCGTGTTGCAGGCGCTGCAAAATTATTCGGACAGCCTGGATCAATTTTTTGAGGAATATGAGAATGGGCTGGATCAGATGACTCGAAGCGAGGCACTGCGTGGTGTAGTGGCAGATCCCGAGCGGTATCAGAAAATGGTAATTTCGCAACTTACCGATTTTCAGGATTCTCACAAAAGTATCCGTCTGATTTCCCTTGGAACCAAAGGCGGACAGTATTATTTTGATCCAAATCGAAACAGTGTCCCGAAAGGATATGACCCTCGAGTACGACCATGGTATCTTCTTGCAGCAGATGCAAATGACGACAAGGTTCATTATACGGGCGTTTATGCAGATGTTAACACGGGGATACCAAATATAACCATGGTAAAAGCACTTCGAAATCGAAGTGGCGACTTGATTGGTGTTTTGGGTATTATTTTGGACTTCAACCAGATGATTGAGGAAAATAAGGTTAATCTGATTGGGTCTCATGGGTATACATTCGTGACGATGGGTTCTAAGTATCTGATTTATAAGGATGGAACGCAGATAGGGGAAGAAATTTCAGACGAAACGATAAAAAATATATCCCTTTCTCAAAAAAGCGGTTCCTATATCCGAAAAACCAAAGGAGATAATGAGTTATACAATTATCTTTATTATCCTAAGGTTGGGTGGACCATTTGGAGTTTAGGTTATGAATCAGAGCTGATGGCTCCGATACAATCCATTATGTTGAAGGTGTTTCAACTGTCTGCTGCGACCTTCATTCTCCTTCTTGTGGGGATTGTGTTCATCAGTAAATTTTTGGTACGGGATATGGAAAAGCTTACCAAGGCAGTGCATAGAATAGGTAGAGGCGATTATGGATATCGGATTGATATCCATTCGAAGGATGAAATCGGTATGTTATCGGTCGATTTTAACCACATGGCGGAGGCAATCGAACGCCAAAATCAAGGGATTATGGAAAAAACACAGGAAATTCAACAGCAGTACGAGGAAATAAATGCGCTATATGAAGAAACGCAGGCGATGAATGATACGTTAAGCGACCTGTCGTTCCAACTGAAAGAAAGCTATCGTATGACCATATTGTCTTTGTCCAATGCAATAGAAGCCAATGACCATTATACCAGAGGACATTGTGAACGTGTGACGGAGTATGCCCTTGCAT
Source organism: Clostridiales bacterium (assembly GCA_030154385.1). The sequence goes on along the minus strand of JASKJZ010000035.1, from coordinate 4,983 downwards.
TAGGGCGCGCACTTGGGTTGTCAAGTGACCAATTGGTAACAATGGAGTATGCGAGCCTGCTTCACGATGTAGGTAAAATCGGTGTACCTACGGAAGTACTCAACAAAACGGGGCATTTGTCACAGGATGAAATACAATATATATACAAACATCCAGAGCTCGGTTATTCCATTGTTGTAAAAGTGCCATTTCTAAAAGAATGTGCTGAAATTCTGCTGCAACACCATGAACGATACGATGGATCTGGCTATCCGAAGGGAATCGCGGGAACTGACATTCGATTGGAAGCTCGTATTATATCAATAGCAGATGCGTTTGATGCGATGACCTCATCTCGTCCGTACCGAAAACAACCACTCACGGAACAAGAGGCGATGGAACAGTTGTTGATGAATAAAGGAACTCAATTCGATCCGGATATGGTTGACTGTTTTGCTCATATCTTTGTAATCACAAGTTAATGCATTGTTACACTAAAGCATTGACAAAATAAATCATCTAATGTATATTGGAGTATATTATCGTGTAGGCAACGAAAAAACAAATGCTTGCATGTAATAAACAAATTGAATTTGGAGGGATTGTTCATGAGGAAAATGAAAAAAATCGCAGCATGCGGATTAGTAGCAGCAATGGTTGTAGCGTCCATTACCGGATGTGGCAGTAAGTCTGGCACAAGTGGAGATACATATATTTTGGGAGGTATCGGACCACTTACTGGAGATGCAGCTTCTTATGGTATTTCAGTAAAACAAGGAGCAGAGGTAGCTGTAAAAGAAATCAACGATGCAGGTGGAATCAAGGTTGGAGATAAGACCTTAAAGCTTGAGCTTAAGTTTGAAGATGACCAGGCAACACCAGATAAAGCCGTTACCGCGTATAACACTTTAATGGATGGTGGTATGAATGGATTACTAGGATGCGTTACCACAGGATCTTGTCTTGCGGTAGTAGACCTTGCAAAAGAAGATAATATCTTAATGCTGACACCATCGGGATCAGCAGCTGACATTACAAAGAATGATAATGTATTCCGTCTTTGCTTTACGGACCCATTACAGGGCGAAACAATGGCAGAGCATATGGTAACGGATTTAGGTTACAAAAACATTGCAGTTATCTATAAAAATTCAGATGAGTATAGCACAGGTGTTTATGAAGCGTTTGCAGCAAAGGTTGCAGAGCTTGGAGCAACGATTACAACTGCAGAAGCATTTGCAGATGGGGAAGACTTTAATACACAGCTTACCTCTATCAAAGGCACCAATGCAGAAGCAATTTTTGCACCAATCTATTATACCGACGCAGCACATATTGTAACACAGGCAACCGATCTTTCCATTACCCTTCCTTTCTTTGGTAGCGATGGATGGGATGGTGTATTAGATACGGTAACCGATAAGGCAACCGTAGAAGGAGCTACCTTCTTAAGCCCATTCTTCTCAGGAGATGCTTCTGCCGCTAATTTTGTAACGGCTTACAAGGCAGCTTACAATGAAACACCAGATCAGTTTGCAGCAGATGGTTATGATGGCGTTTATGTATTCAAAGCAGCACTTGAAAAAGCAGGGACTACAGACAGCGCAGCAGTAATTGCAGCAATGACACAGATCAAAGTGGATGGTCTTACTGGAACAGGAATCAGCTTTACGGCAGCAGGTGAGCCACAAAAGGGCGCAAAATTCATTACCGTTAAAAATGGAGAATATGCAGCAGAGTAAGGTTACGTTGCAAGTCGTATAAGTGAATAGGCAATAAAGTGGATTGGCAGCTAACGGAAGCACCGTACATGGCTGTCAATCTTTTTACAGATTTCAGTTGATAAATACAACTTTCCGATACTATAATAGAAGAAGTGTACGAAAGCTTTATTTATCAGCTGAAATGATAAGACACAGATAAATCAGGAGGGAATGAGAATGGGAATTCTTCAAAATCTTTTAGAACAGGTGATTAACGGACTTCGTTCCGGTAGTATCTATGCCTTAATCGCACTGGGGTATACAATGGTGTATGGAATTGCAAAGATGATTAACTTTGCACATGGGGACATCATTATGGTTGGGGCTTATAGCCTTTACGTGGGGCTTTCTATTTTACACCTGCCAGTTGCAGGTGCGGTTATTTTATCATTGGTGGTTTGTACGGTGTTAGGAGTTGCGATTGAGCGTATCGCGTATAAACCGCTTCGTTCGGCACCCCCTCTTGCAGTACTGATTACTGCGATTGGCGTAAGCTTTTTATTACAGAGCTTGTCGCTGTTGATCTTTGGTGCAACGCCAATTCCACAGGCATCAATTGTAACATTTTCCGGGATTACAATCGGTGGTATCAGTATTTCTGGAATTACGGTCGTTACGTTGGTGGTGACCACAATCTGTATGGTTGCGCTCACATGGTTCATTCAAAAGACAAAGATGGGAAGCGCAATGCGTGCGGTATCCGAGGATAAGGGTGCGGCTGCGTTGATGGGTATCGATGTCAATAAGACCATATCCCTTACGTTTGCAATTGGATCAGCACTTGCGGCAGTTGCGGGTATTTTATATGTTTGTCAGTATCAATCCTTAAAACCAACACTTGGTGCGATGCCAGGTATTAAAGCCTTTGTTGCAGCGGTACTTGGAGGTATCGGCAGTATTCCAGGTGCGATGCTTGGAGGAATCCTTCTTGGATTGGTTGAAAGCTTATCAAAGGCTTATATCTCCACCGAACTTTCGGACGCGATAGTCTTTGGAATTCTCGTTCTCGTCTTATTAGTGAAACCATCTGGTTTGCTTGGTAAGATTCGAAAAGAGAAGGTGTAGAAGGAGGAGAAGACGGATGAAAGCAAAAAAATTAAATAAAGATCTCATGAAAAATATCTTGATTGTAGTCGTAGTTTATGCAGTGGTAGCGGTTTTGCTTTATGGAAATATTCTGAATCGGCAGTACCGCAGTCTTTTGGTTCCGGTTTGCATTAATGTTATCTTAGCAGTGTCCTTAAATCTGACAACTGGTTTTTTAGGAGAGCTAACACTTGGGCACGCAGGTTTTATGTCGGTAGGTGCTTATGCAGGTGCACTTGTTACCCTTCATTTAAACCTTCCACTTGCGCTTGAATTTCCGATTGCTTTGATTGTAGGCGGTCTTGTTGCCTCTTTGTTTGGCGTTATTATTGGGGTGCCAGTACTTCGACTACATGGGGATTATCTGGCGATTGTAACACTTGCCTTTGGAGAAATTATAAAGTCCATTATCAACTCTTTGCAGGTCACAAATGGAGCGATGGGGTTATCTGGAATTGAGTTGCATGCTAATTACAAGCACTTCACCGTGGTTTTTGGACTGATGTTAATTGCCATTTTTGCCATTCGAAATCTTGTAAACTCAAGACAAGGAAGAGCAATCTGTGCGATTCGTGATAATTACATTGCGGCAGAAGCGGTCGGAATTCCAGTTAGTAAATTTAAGGTGCTAGCCTTTGTAGTGGCTGCTTTCTTTGCAGGAATCGCGGGTGTAATTTTTGCACATAACGTTGGAACCTTAAAGCCAACCACCTTTGATTATAATAAATCCATTGAAATCTTAGTTATTGTAGTACTTGGAGGTATGGGAAGCATACCAGGTTCCATCATTGCAGCCGTTATTTTGACGATTCTTCCAGAGGTACTTCGGAGTGCAGATGAGTTCCGTATGCTTTTATACGCGATTGTATTAATTGTGATGATGATATTTAATTCTTCCGAATTAAAAGAGCGTATCATGGCGGGCGAATTGATGCAAAAATTAAAGAGAGAAAAAAAGGAGGCGTAAATCATGGCATTACTTGAAGTAAAAAACTTAGGCATATCCTTTGGTGGTTTACGCGCCGTGGATGATTTTGGAATTTCGATAGAAAAAGGTGCACTCTATGGGCTGATTGGGCCAAATGGAGCGGGAAAAACAACAGTATTTAATATGCTGACAGGTGAATACCTGCCAACCGATGGCGGCATTGTACTGGATGGTGTCAATCTGGTTGGAAAAAATCCAGCGCAGATTTGTCAATGCGGCATCGCCAGAACCTTTCAAAATATTCGTTTATTTAGTAAAATGACAGTGCTTGATAATGTAAAGGTGGCACTACACAATCATTATAAATACTCGCTTGGAAGCAGCCTGCTCCATCTGGGAGCTTATAAAAAAATTGAAAAACAGATGGATGAGCGGGCACTTGAAATCCTAGATGTATTTGATATGAAGGAACAGGCATATTATTTAGCCTCCAATCTTCCTTACGGAAAGCAAAGAAAGCTTGAAATTGCCAGAGCACTGGCAACCAATCCCAAGCTTTTATTATTAGACGAACCTGCGGCTGGTATGAACCCAAATGAAACAGCAGAGCTGATGGATACCATTCGTCTGATTCGTGATAAATTTGAAATAACGATTCTTTTGATCGAACATGATATGAAGCTGGTATCTGGGATTTGTGAACAGCTTACGGTGCTTAATTTTGGTATGGTCTTGACAAGCGGTACCCCTGAGGTTGTATTAAATGATCCAGAAGTAATTACGGCTTATCTGGGAGAATAGGAGGAACGAGTAAATGGCGATGCTAAAAGTAAGCAATTTAGAAGTAAACTATGGAATGATACAAGCGATTCAGGGAATCAGCTTTGAGGTAGAACAGGGCGAAGTCATTGCCCTGATTGGGGCCAATGGAGCAGGAAAAACGACGATTTTGCATACCGTAACGGGTCTGTTAAAAAGCAAGGCTGGAACCATTGAATTTGAGGGACAGGATATTACGAAAATGCCAGGGCATAAGATTGTTGCACTGGGTATGGCACACGTGCCCGAGGGCAGAAGAGTATTTGCCGATTTGACCGTGCTTGAGAATCTAAGGCTTGGTGCGTATACCAGAAAAGACAAGCAAGAAATCGAAGATACACTAAAGGTTGTTTATAAACGCTTTCCAAGATTAGAGGAGCGAAAATCACAGCTTGCAGGTACCTTAAG
>JASKJZ010000034.1 GCA_030154385.1 Clostridiales bacterium | reverse complement strand
AAGATAAGAAACGTGCCTACACGTCTGGAGAAATCTCAAAAGAAGATTACATTGAATGGAAGTTAAAGTGGCATATTTAATATGTCTATTTCAATGATTCTACCTTGATTCTGGTTCTGATATTAAATTGATATTATCCAATAGCCCCTAGATAATGCCGATTTAATGCCAAAAGGGCATAAAAAAAGCCCGCAACCCTTGATTTCTCTAGGTTTGCGAGCTTTAAAAAATTATTCAAACTCAATCGTTGCTGGTGGTTTACCCGTGCAATCATACATTACGCGGTTAACCCCTTTCACTTCGTTTACAATACGGCTTGTTACCGTTCCAAGGACTTCCCAAGGCAGTTCTGCGCTCTCTGCAGTCATAAAGTCACTGGTGTTTACCGCGCGTAGCGCAATCGCATAGTCATAGGTACGTTCATCTCCCATAACACCAACGCTTCTCATATTAGTAAGAGCAGCAAAATACTGTCCAAGTCCCTTATCCACTCCTGCCTTTGCAATTTCTTCGCGGTAAATATAGTCAGCATCCTGAACAATACGAACCTTTTCAGGAGTTACATCTCCGATGATACGGATACCAAGTCCTGGACCTGGGAATGGCTGACGGAATACCAAGTGTTCTGGGATACCAAGCTCAAGACCAGCCTTTCTTACTTCATCCTTAAACAGAAGACGTAGAGGTTCAACAATCTCCTTGAAATCAACGCAGTCTGGCAAGCCGCCTACATTATGGTGAGATTTGATAACGGCCGAATCGCCAAGTCCGCTTTCGATGACATCAGGATAAATGGTTCCTTGCACCAAGAAATCGACCGCTCCAATTTTCTTAGCTTCTTCTTCGAATACACGAATAAATTCTTCGCCGATGATTTTACGTTTCTTTTCTGGTTCTTCTACACCTGCAAGCTTTTTATAAAAGCGCTCTTGCGCATTGACGCGAATAAAATTAAGATCATAGGCACCCTCTGGACCAAAGACTGCCTCTACTTCGTCACCCTCGTTCTTACGTAAAAGACCATGATCAACAAATACACAGGTCAATTGCTTTCCGATTGCTTTTGATAAAAGAACAGCAGCGACAGAAGAGTCTACCCCGCCAGAAAGAGCACAAAGTGCCTTTCCATTTCCCACACGAGCACGAATCTCCTCGATGGTTTTTTCCACAAAAGAATCCATCCGCCAATCACCACTGCATCCACAGATTTTGTATACAAAATTAGAAAGCATTTTCATACCTTCCACCGTATGCATAACCTCTGGATGGAACTGAACAGCATACAGATTTTGATCTACCCATTCCATCGCCGCAACCGGACATACTGGGGTATGAGCCGTAACATTAAAGTTTTCAGGTGCTTTTTCAATATAATCCGTATGACTCATCCAACAGATGGTTTTTTCTGATACCCCTTCAAAAAGTTTAGAGGAGGTGTCTACCGTAACCTCGGTTTTTCCGTATTCGCTAACGGGAGCAGTCGCTACACTTCCATCTAAAAGGTAGGACATTAATTGAGAACCATAGCAAATTCCAAGAATTGGAATGCCTAATTCAAAAATCTCCTTGCTGCAACGAGGGGAAGTCTCTCCATACACACTGTTTGGGCCTCCTGTAAAGATAATTCCTTTTGGATTCATCTCTTTAATGGCCTCAAGACTTATGGTATACGGATGAACTTCACAATAGACATTGCATTCCCTGACTCTTCTGGCGATTAACTGATTGTATTGCCCTCCAAAATCAAGAACGATCACAAATTCTTTTTTCACGCGGGTATCCTCCATTATTCTTCTATTTTCTACACTGCTTCTATGATATGCATTCTGTCCCAATTTGTCAAAGGGAATGCGTGGAGAAATTCACATTTTTTTTGCGTTCCCCTTTGTGAAATAGTATCAAAGCAATACTTCTGTTCCATTTAACTCATCCATTTAATTCATCCAAAGTGAGCTCATAGGAGGGCAGAAACTCTTCTATAAAAATAGTAACCTCTTGTAATCCCATTTCAACAATACTCTTATATAACGTCCGATAAGCACTTTTAAACTCTGCATTTCCAGCCTTTTCCTCTTCTATGCACTTAATTAGGGCGGAAAGCTTGTCGGCCGCCTTCACAATACGCCAAAGATATGCCTCCTCTGGTTCCTTATAAAACAAACCCTCATAATATACACGTAGATCCTCTGGAAGCATGGATAATAGCTTATCCTTTGCGGATTTTTCAACCTCGCGAAAGGCGGTCTTTAGATCATCACTATAGTACTTAACAGGGGTTGGCATGTCTCCGGTAATTATCTCGGTACAGTCGTGGTATAAGCCAATGAGCGCTGCCCGCTCGGCATTGTATTGGTTGCCAAGACGGACATTGCTAATGACCGTTAGGGCATGGGCAATCATTGCAACTTCCATCGAATGTTCACTGATATTTTCTCGTTCTGCATTTCGCATAAGTGCCCATCGCTCAATATATTTCATACGCGACATCATCGCAAAAAAATGATGACTCATCCTTCTCCTCAATTCTTTTGTTCAAATTTATCGTTCGTTCTCTTCTCGCTCCAGCATTTTTTTGATGTACTGTCCTGTATAAGAAGCTGGTATCGTTGAAACTTGTTCTGGTGTTCCTTCAGCAATTACCGTACCGCCCTTGTCACCGCCTTCTGGCCCCATGTCGATAATATAGTCTGCGGTCTTAATCACGTCCAGGTTATGCTCAATTACGACGACTGAATTACCGCCTTCCGAAAGTCGGTGGAGGATTTCAATTAGTTTGTGAACGTCCGCAAAATGAAGGCCCGTTGTTGGTTCATCCAATATATAAATGGTTTTTCCGGTGCTTCGCTTACTAAGCTCAGTTGCCAGCTTGATACGCTGCGCTTCTCCTCCAGATAGCGTTGTGGAGGGCTGTCCCAAGCGAATATACGACAATCCTACATCATGCAAGGTCTCGATCTTTCGTCGAATAGAAGGCATGTTTTCAAAGAAAGTAAGTGCCTCTTCAACGGTCATATCCAAAATGTCATAAATACTTTTACCCTTGTATTTGACTTCCAGTGTTTCGCGGTTGTAGCGCTTACCGCCACATACCTCGCAAGGTACGTAAATGTCAGGAAGAAAGTTCATCTCGATTTTAATGATACCATCGCCCGAGCAGGCTTCACATCGTCCACCCTTTACGTTAAAGCTAAAGCGCCCCTTTTTATAACCCATAGCCTTCGCGTCTGGAGTTGTAGCAAACAGATCTCGTATCATATCAAATACGCCCGTATAAGTAGCAGGATTGGAACGAGGTGTACGGCCAATTGGAGATTGATCGATATCAATTACCTTATCTAGCTGGCCAATGCCCTCAATGCTATCATGAAGCCCAGGTATCACACGTGCTCGGTTTAGTTCTCTTGAAAGACGCTTATTCAAAATTTCATTGATCAAAGAGCTCTTTCCGGAACCAGAAACTCCGGTGATGCAAGTCATAATACCAAGCGGAATCTTTACATCTACATTTTTTAAATTGTTTTCTCTGGCACCGCGGATGGTAAGAAAACCCGTTGGCTGCTTCCGCTCCTTTGGTACATCAATTTTGATACGACCACTTAGATAAGCACCTGTGATTGAATTTTCATTGTCCATAATTTCTTGTGCTGTGCCTTCTGCAATGACCTCGCCGCCATGCTCTCCAGCTCCTGGACCAATGTCTACGATGTGATCTGCGGCAAGCATTGTATCCTCATCATGCTCCACCACAATCAGCGTATTTCCAAGATCACGAAGATGCTTGAGTGTTTTTAGCAGCTTATCATTGTCCCTTTGATGAAGTCCAATACTTGGCTCGTCCAAAATATATGCCACCCCGACAAGTCCGGAGCCGATCTGCGTCGCAAGACGAATTCGCTGTGCTTCTCCTCCTGACAAAGAACCAGCAGAGCGGGATAACGATAGATAATCCAGCCCTACATCCATTAAAAAGCCAATACGAGAATGTATTTCCTTTAGCACCAATTCACCAATCGTACGCTGACGCTCCGTAAGGTCAACATGGTTCATAAAATCCGCAAGGTCGGCAATCGATAAATCGGTAATTTCCGAAATATTGCGATTTCCAATCGTAACCGCAAGCGCCTCGGGCTTTAAACGTCTTCCGCCGCACGCTTTACAAGGTGTCACGCGCATAAAGGTCTCGTATTCTTGCTTGATTGTGTCAGAGCCCGTCTCACGGTAACGCCGCTCTAAATTGCGAAGCAGACCTTCGAACTGAATGTCATAAATACCCTCACCCCGCATTCCTTTATAATAAACCTTAATGCTCTTATCAAAGCCATTCCACATCATATCCCGAATCTTTTGCGGCAGCTTACCATAAGGGGTATCAAGGCTAAATTTATATTCCCTAGCAAGGGCAGCTAGTATCGATCCCGTATAGCTAGAAGGATCGGTTGCCGATTGCCAGCCCGTTGCAGCAATTGCCCCCTCATTGATGCTAAGCTTTTTATCTGGTATAATAAGTTCCTCATCAAACTCCATTTTTACACCAATTCCATGACATTCTGGGCAGGCACCAAATGGGTTGTTAAAGGAAAAGTTCCGAGGCTCAATTTCATCAATGCTGATCCCACAATCAGGGCAGGAAAAACTCTGACTAAAATTAAGCGGTGTCCCATCAATAACGTCTACCACCAAAAGCCCATCCGATAGCTTTAGCGCACTCTCGATGGAGTCCGAAAGTCGCTTTTGTATGCCATCCCTTACGGCCAGACGGTCAATGATGATCTCGATGGTATGCTTTTTGTTCTTGTCCAACTTGATCTCTTCCGCAAGTTCATATAAATTTCCATCCACACGCACACGAACATATCCACTCTTCTTCGCATTCGAAAAAATCTTTGCATGCTCGCCCTTTCTGCCACGTACCACAGGTGCCATCACCTGCAGCTTGGTACGGTCTGGAAGCTTCATAATTTCATCGACCATCTGATCAACGGTCTGTTTTTTGATTTCTTTCCCGCAGCTTGGACAGTGCGGTATGCCAATACGGGCATACAGCAAACGAAAATAATCGTAAATTTCCGTTACCGTTCCAACCGTAGAACGAGGATTACGATTTGTCGATTTTTGATCGATTGATATAGCAGGGGACAGACCCTCTATGCTCTCAACATTTGGTTTTTCCATCTGTCCTAAAAATTGTCTCGCATAAGAAGACAAAGACTCCATGTAGCGCCGTTGTCCTTCCGCATAAATCGTATCAAACGCAAGAGAAGATTTTCCAGAACCACTTAGTCCAGTTAAAACGACAAACTCATCTCTTGGTATTTTTAATGATATATTTTTCAGGTTGTGCTCTTTTGCTCCCCGAATTTGTATATAATTCTTCTTTTCAGCCATAGTCATACGCACTTTCTATTCATTCAACATTCTATTATAATTCAATTATAATTCTATTGTAATTCTATTATTTTCCAAAATTCTGATTGAGTTCCTTCTTAATATCAATGAGCTGATCTCTAAGCTTTGCTGCCTCCTCAAAATTAAGCTCTGCGGCTGCCGCATGCATCTTCTTTTGGATTAACTTCACAAGCTTTTCAAGCTCTTCTTTGTTCATTGATTCAATATCCTTATCGAGTTTGACCCCAATGCTATCGGCTTTTTTCGAAATGCGGATCAAATCGCGAACCGCTTTTTTAATCGTCGTCGGGGTAATACCATGCGCCTCATTGTAAGCATTTTGAATCTGACGGCGTCGATTAGTCTCTGAAATTGCCTTGTTCATAGAATCGGTCATGTTATCTGCATACATAATAACGCGTCCTTCCGCATTTCTGGCAGCTCGTCCAATGGTCTGAATCAATGAAGTTTCCGATCGAAGGAAGCCCTCCTTATCGGCATCCAGGATTGCAACCAAGGTTATCTCCGGTATATCAAGTCCTTCTCGCAATAGGTTGATGCCGACTAGCACGTCAAATACATCAAGCCGCATATCGCGGATAATCTCCGAGCGCTCCAGCGTATCGATATCCGAGTGGAGATACTTGACGCGAATCCCGACCTGTCTTAGATAATCGGTCAAATCCTCGGCCATTCGCTTTGTAAGGGTCGTGACCATGATTTTATTATGCTTTTCAATTTCACGGTTGATTTCACCTAACAGATCATCAATTTGTCCCTGCACCGGACGCACAAATATTTCAGGATCCAAAAGTCCTGTTGGTCGTATAATCTGCTCGGTACGAAGTAGCTCATGTGTCTTTTCGTATTCTGACGGTGTCGCTGACACAAAGAGCATCTGATTGATGCGCTCTTCGAACTCAGGAAAGGCAAGCGGTCGGTTATCCTTTGCTGAGGGCAAACGAAACCCATAGTCCACAAGTGTTCCCTTTCTTGACTGGTCTCCCGAATACATCCCTCGTACCTGAGGAATCGTGATATGAGACTCATCGACGATAATCAGATAATCCTCTGGAAAGAAGTCCATCAGCGTATAAGGAGACTCTCCTGGTGCTAGTCCATTTAAGTGTCTCGAATAATTTTCTATACCCGAGCAAAATCCGGTTTCACGCAGCATCTCTATATCAAAATTTGTGCGCTCCGCAATGCGCTGTGCCTCCAAAAGCTTGTCTTCGCTTTTAAAATAAGCCACACGCTCCACAAGTTCAGCCTCAATATTTTGAATCGCTGGCTCCATGAGCTTAGGGTCGATGACATAGTGGGAGGCAGGATAAATATAGGCATGTTCTAAAATATACTGTACCTCTCCTGTCAGCACATCAATCTCGGAAATACGATCAATCTCGTCTCCAAAAAGCTCCACCCGAATCGCCTGATCGGTCGCGGAGGCCAGATAAATCTCGATGACATCACCTCTCACTCGAAAGGTACCGCGTTTAAAATCCATGTCATTTCTTGCATATTGAATTTCGACTAGTTTGCGAAGAATCTCATCGCGATCCTTTGTCATTCCTGGCCGCAAGGACAGGGTCATATCCCGATAAAAATCTGGACTACCGATACCATAAATGCAGGATACACTGGCTACCACAATCACGTCGCGCCGTTCGGAAAGCGCTGCCGTTGCAGAATGACGCAGTTTATCAATCTCATCATTAATCGAAGAGTCCTTTGCAATATACGTATCCGAAGAAGGGACATACGCTTCAGGTTGATAATAGTCATAATAAGAAACAAAATATTCTACTGAATTTTCAGGAAAAAACTCCTTGAATTCGCTGTAAAGCTGCGCTGCAAGTGTCTTGTTATGCGCAATAATAAGCGTTGGACGATTCAATCGTTCAATCACATTTGCCATCGTAAAGGTCTTTCCAGAACCTGTAACACCAAGAAGCGTCTGAAACTGATTTCCCTCTTGAAAACCGCTCACCAATGCTTCAATTGCCTCCGGTTGATCTCCCGTGGGCTGATACTCCGATACTAATTTAAAATGATCCATGATAATCACCTCTCGCTCCAGTCTATCATATTCATTTTAAAAAATCAAACATTTGTTCGCAAAAAAGCCTTTACAGTTTTATTTTCTGCAAAGGCTTTTAAAAACGATATAAGCTTACAAATATTTCTTGTTTTATTTTTTATTTTGTTCTTTGATTAATTCGGTGATTGCTGCCTGGAGCTGATTGTCATCCTCTACTGGTATCGTGATTTTTTTCTTTAGATCATCTCGTAGCTCTACCTCAATATCTGGTGTAAGTCCCTTTCCATGGATATTCCTTCCCTTTGGGGTAAAATATTCAGACGTTGTGAGCTTGATTGCGGTACCATCGTTAAGACCAAATATAGTCTGCACGATTCCTTTTCCAAAGCTTGTGGTACCGATTAGTTTACCGATACCATAATCTTGGATTGCTCCCGAAAAGACCTCCGAAGCACTGGCACTATTTCCATTAATCAATACCGCCAACGGCTTCGTAAACTGTTCTTCATCGGTCGATTTATAGGTTTCACCCTTTCCCTCTTTATCCTTTGTGGAGACGATAACACCGGCAGGGAGCATACGATCAAGCATATCCACAACCGCGGTCAAACGCCCGCCCCCATTGTTTCGTAAATCTACGATTAAGGCGGTTTCTCCTTGCTTTTCCAAATCCTCAAGCGCAGCACGGTATTGCTTTGCCGTGACCTCATCAAATTCCGTCACCTGAATATAACCGATTTGATTCGATAACATCTTATAGGATACCGTCGGCACTTCAATTTCGTTGCGGGTAACGGATACCTCTAATTCCTTTCCATCACGTATAATAGTAAGGGTAACTTTGGTTCCCTTTTCACCCTTCATTTTAGCAACCACCGAGGTCAAGTCTTCTCCTGTTACCTCTTCCCCTTCGATTTTATAAAGGATATCCTGTGGCAAAATACCAACCTGTTCGGCAGGTCCTCCCTCAAATGGCTGTACAATCGTAATAATCCCCGTATCCATATCTTGACTGACTCTGGCGCCGATTCCATAGTACACTCCAGTGGTAGATTCTTGCAGGGAGTCATACTCCTTTTTTGTATAATAAACGGAGTAAGGATCCGAGAGCCCTTCTACAATTCCTTTATAGATTCCATCCTCCAGCTCCTTGCCGTGAATCTCATTTAAGTAGTAGGTATCAATATATTTTTGCAGGAGAGTGACCTTTGCCAGGACACTGAGAGTCGATATTTTAGAACTATCCGTGTCCACCTCCTGTGTGGATACCCCTTCCTCCTCTGTCATCTGGCTAATCGCATGGTTGACACGAAACTGATATACATTAATGCCGATAAATGCAAGGAGCATCGTGCATAAAACCCCGCTTAAAAAGCCAGCCCAATATGTTTTTTTCATCCAAAGACCCCTTTATTTTTATTGACTAACATAACCGAGTGGATCCACGTAGCTGCCATTCACCGATATCCCAAAGTGTAGATGTGCTCCGGTCGATACTCCGGTTGAGCCTACCGCACCAATGACCTGACCCTTTTTCACCTCGTCATTCACACTAACGCTCAGCGAAGAACAGTGCATATATACCGTATAAGTGCTGTTCCCATGGTAGATCATTATATAGTTGCCCGCAGAAGAAGAATAGGTTGCCGTTACGACCTTTCCATCTGCCGCCGCAACTATAGAGGTTCCAACGGGTGCACCAATATCAATCCCCTTATGATAGGTACTCGCCCCTTCGGTTGGTTGATTTCGATATCCAAAACGAGAGGTTATCGTGCCTGATACATTGAGCGGCCAGCGAAAATCTGCCTTCGTATTCGCATAATCTGTTGTTGTGCCCTGATTTTGGCCTGCGGCCGCCGCCGCTGCAGCTGCTGCTTCTCGCTTCTTTCTCTCTTCTTCTTCGATTCGCTTTCGTTCCTGCTCAAGCAAATCCTCAATGACATCTTCTTGCTTTTCGATTTCCTTTGCATACTGCTTTGCTTCCTCCGAAGCGTTTGCAATATCCGTGTTAAATTGCGCAAGCTCTTTGTTTTTATCATCACAAAGCTGCGTGACCTTTTCCTGTTCGTAGCTTAATTCTTCCTTCATAACCGAAAGCTCTTCGGCTTGTTCTTCTAACTTCTTTTCTTTTTTTGCGATACTCTTTTTGATTTTCTTATGTTCCTCTAACAGGTTTTTATCATAATCCGAGATTTTTGAAATATACTCGGCACGGTTCAATAAATCGGATAAGCTATCCGATTCCAATAAAAGCGTAACATAATCATCGCTTCCATTCTCATACATATATTTTATGCGAAGCTTCATCGCTTCATACTGCTTTTGTTCTTCTTCTTTGGCTTCCTTAAGCTCTTTCTTTTTTTTCGAGATTTTTTGATTGGTCGTCTCAATCTTATCATTGGTATCGTCAATCTGCTGATTCAGCTTTTCTACCTGCTTATCCAGCTTTTCAATGTAAGCCAGTAAATCTCCTTTTTCATCCTTTAGACTAAGAATTTGTGCCTCCGTCTCCTTTTTTTGCTGCTCCAGCTTCTTTTTTGCTGCTTCTGCATCCGAGATACTACTCGCTTGTGCTACAAAAAAACCACCGCCAAGCAGTAAAAGCCCACAGACTGCCATGACACCTATTATAGATTTCCTCTTCATGTGCACTCCTATCCATTTGAAACCTTGTTTACACCTTCAGATGTTTTCTCACCGTGGTAAAGCTTCCAAAAAATCCAATTCCAATTCCAATCAAAAGAGAGATTGGAAGCAGGGTCTTAAATACCGCCTGCACACTTAAAAACGTCAGCATATCCGAGAGAATATAAAAGCGGCTCGTAATATAAGCGATAACATAGTTATAAATCGCATATAAAATACCAAGTGGAATCAGCGCTCCGATAAAGCCGATTACAATTCCTTCTACCACAAACGGTGCCCGAATAAAAAAATCCGTTGCACCAATCAGACGCATAATCGCGATTTCGTCCTTTCGCACCGATATGCCCATCGTAATGGTCGTACTAATCAAAAAGATGGCAACCGATAACAAGATGATAATAATGGCACCCGATATATATCCCACCAGCATATTAAAATTTGTTAGAATCTTAGCCGTTCCATTGGAGCTATTTACCTGACGGATACCATCTAAGCTATCTAGATAACGAACAAAGTCATCTTGTTTTGACACATCCTTTAATTTAATCTCAAAGGAAGCCGAATCTGCCAATGGATTGTCTTCTCCAAAAGATTCCGCAAGATTTTCTTCTCCTTTAAACATCTCTGCCCGAAACTTCTCCCATGCCTCCTCGGCTGAAGTATAGGTAATTTCTAACACCTCTGGCTTAGCTGCAATCTCATTTTTTAAAACCGCAATATCGTCATCGGTAATCCCTTCCTTAAAAAATACGGTAATCCCCACCTTGCCCTCTGCGGTATGCACCATGAGCTGAAAATTACTGATGATAAAATAAAAAATTCCAAACATAAAAATACAGGCTGTAATGGTTCCGACCGAAGCCAAAGTAAACCTTCGGTTTCGATACAGATTCTTTACACCCTGTTTTATGCTGTAAAATAAAGTACTAATGCTTGACATAATTGTACCCGCCTTTTTCTTCATCACTGACCAAAATACCGTGCTTCATCGTAATCACTCGTTTTTGCATGGCATTTACAATCTCATGATTGTGTGTTACAACTAAAACAGTCGTGCCCGTTTTATTAATTTCCTCCAGTAAATTCATGATTTCCCAGCTATTTTTCGGGTCTAAGTTGCCCGTTGGTTCATCTGCTAATAAAATTGGCGGCTTATTCACCAGTGCTCTTGCTAACGCCACACGCTGCTGCTCGCCTCCCGAAAGTTGCTTGGGATATGACATCAATTTCTCGCTAAGTCCCATTAAGGAAAGCATCGCTGGTACCTGTCGTCTAATGGTATGATTGGATTTTCCGACAATTCGCTGAGCAAATGCCACGTTTTCAAACACGCTCCGATCCTTCAAAAGGCGAAAATCCTGAAACACAACACCGAGCTTTCTTCGATATTTTGGCACCTGTTTTCGCTTCATCTTTGCCAAATCCTGTCCATTGACACGAATGGTACCCCCAGATGGTTCGATTTCCTTTAACAAAAGCTTAATCAGGGTTGATTTTCCTGACCCGCTGCTTCCAACAATAAATACAAATTCTCCTTTTTGAATGTTTAAAGACACATCCTGCAAGGCATCCGACCCTGCTGAATATGTCTTTGATACATTTTCCAAAGTGATAATAGGCTGATCCTTTAACATGTATCCATTCCTCACTGTCTATCCTATTAATACTCCAAAGTTTCCATATATTTCATGTACTTTACGACCATAAGCGCAATCTTAAAGGTAATCGCATCTTCAAAAATACGCAAATCCAGACCCGTGCTCTTTTGAAGCTTGTCCAGACGATATACCAATGTATTACGGTGAATATAGAGCTGTCTTGAGGTCTCCGATACATTCAAGCTGTTTTCAAAGAACTTATTAATCGTGGTAAGCGTTTCTTCATCAAATTCATCCGGTGATTTTCCGTCAAAAATTTCCTTGATAAACATCTTGCAAAGAGGCATCGGAAGCTGATAGATCAATCGGCCGATTCCAAGATTTCCATAAGCTACAACATTTCTTCCGCTATAGAAAATTTTTCCAACATCCAGCGCCATTTTTGCTTCTTTATAAGAACGGGATACATCCTTGATTTCATTTACTATCGTACCATATGCCACATGCACCTGTGTCATCGCCTCTGTGTTTAGCATATCCACTACAATCTTAGCCGTCTTTTCCATATCCTCATAG
>JASKJZ010000033.1 GCA_030154385.1 Clostridiales bacterium | reverse complement strand
CTCTTCCGATCTCTGCTTTATCGGCTCCAAAATATTTCATAAATTCCTGTTTGAAATCCATCTCTTTGGTATTGATTGCATAATCTGCACCGCATTCGAGCGCCAGCTTAAGGCGATAATCTGAAACATCTGTCACCATAACCTTAGCAGCTCCAAATGCTTTTAGAGTCTGACAAACCAAAATACCAATCGGGCCAGCACCCAGTACAACTGCCTTTTTCCCTGTGACGTCCCCGTAGCGCTTGCATGCATGCACAGCTACCGCAAGTGGTTCGATCATAGCTCCCTCATCAAATGTCATATGCTCTGGAAGCGGCGTTACTTTCGATGCATCTGCCACAAAATATTCACTTGCTGTCCCGAGTGTCTGAAATCCCATTACTTTAAGTGCTTCACATAAATTATATTTCCCATGTGTGCACGGATAACAGGTTCCACACGTCACCTGCGGCTCAATGGTGACCTTTTGTCAAGGATAAAACCCGGCTACATCTTCTCCTAGCGATACTATTTTTGCCGATAACTCGTGCCCCTGCTTGAGCGGGTAAGTGACATAAGGATGTTTTCCATGATAAACATGGATATCACTTCCGCATACTCCAATCCGCATAATTTGCAGTAAGAGCTGATTTTTTTCTGGCTTTGGCACCAACACTTCCTGAAACAGGATCTCGCCTGGCGCCGTCATTACTTGCTGAAGCATTTTTTCTTTCATAACACTTCTCCTTTACCCCTTAGTTTAAAGCTCTCTTTTTCTGTAAACTGTCAAATCCAACTGCCAGTGCCAGTACGACTCCTTTTACGATCATCTGCATATAGGTACTTACATTTAACAGTACCATACCATTTGTCAGAATACCAATTATTAATACACCTGCAACCACACTTGATATTTTCCCATAACCGCCCGATACCGATACTCCACCCAGCACCACACAGGTAATTACATCAAACTCATATCCCATACCTGCGGTCGGCTGTGCGGAATTCGTACGAGAAAGCATTACAATACCAGCAAGTCCTGCAAATAAACCTGACAATGCATATACTAAATATTTTGTAAATCCTACTCGGATGCCAGAAAGCTTTGCTGCTTCTTCGTTTCCGCCCACCGCGTAGAAATAACGGCCAAAGAAACTCTTATTTAGAATAAAGGAACCAATTGCAAAACATACAATCATTATAATAACAGGAACTGGTACCGGACCTACATATCCCTGTCCAATCACCTTAAAGCGTTCATCAAACCCATAAATTGGGGTTCCGCCGCAAATCAGATAGGATGCTCCTTCAAATACAATTTGCGTGGCAAACGTTGCTATAATAGCAGGTATTCCGACGGTTGATACCATAAATCCATTTAAGATTCCAACCAAGGTAGCCAGCGCTACAGATACGATCACAGCTGCAACCATTCCAAATCCCAAATTTACCATTAAAAAAGCTGCTACTATATTCACCAACGTAATGATAGAACCTGTTGACAAATCGATTCCAGCAATTAAGATAACAAAAGTCATACCGATGGATGCAATTCCATACATGGATACCTGTCTTGCAATGGTAAATAAATTGTTCGAGGAAAGGAATCTTGGATTTGCCAATGAAAATCCAAGAAACAGGATTAAAAATACAATCCAGATTGCCTTTTCTTTAAATACGTTCACAACTTTGCTTTTCATCTTATACCTCCTAGACGGCTGATGCCATTTTCATAATCGTTTGCTGACTAAAATCCTGTTTTTGCAATTCACCGGTAATCCGTCCTTCTGCTAATACAATAATTCGGTCTGACATCCCCATCAATTCTTCCATTTCAGAGGAGATCAAGAGGATTGTTTTTCCCTGCTTAATCAGTTCATTCATTAATTTGTAGATTTCCGCTTTCGCCCCAACATCAATTCCTCGCGTTGGTTCATCAAAAATAATTAGCTCTGAATTTGCGGCAAGCCATTTTCCTATGATTACTTTTTGCTGATTGCCCCCACTTAAGTTCTTTACCAGCTGATTTAAATGCGGTGTCTTTATCAATAACTCCTCCTGATATTTTTTCGCTGTTTCCATTTCTTTTTTTGAATTTATCACGGAGGCGATTGAAATCTTTTTATAAATTGGCATATTAATATTGTTTTTTATCGAGATTCCAAGCAAGGCTCCATGGCGCTTGCGATCTTCGGGAACAAGTGCAATCCCAAGATCAATTGCCTCCCTTGGAGATTTGGGATTGATCTCTTTTCCTTTGAACAAAATCTTTCCATCTGTCTTTCTTTCTGCACCAAATATCATTTCGACCAGTTCTGTCCGTCCAGCCCCTACTAATCCTCCAAGCCCCAGTATTTCACCAGCCTTTAGTTGTAAGCTAATGTCCTTATCCCCATTTCCACATACCTTTTGTAGTTCTAAAATTATTTGATTCTTTTGATGTGAGGTATCTCGTTCTGGATAAGTTTCTTTTAAGTCACGTCCTACCATCAAGTGAATGAGCTCATCCACATGAGATTCTTTTGTAATCAATGTTTTTATATATTCTCCATCCCGAAGCACCACAATCCGATCGGACAACCGATAAATTTCCTCTAAACGATGCGAAATGTAGATGATCGATACGCCCTTTGACTTTAGTAACTCGCATACTTTAAACATACTTTCTACTTCAGCACTGGTAAGCGGTGCAGATGGTTCATCCATAATCAGTACCTTTGCATCCTGTAAAATTGCCTTTGCAATCTCTACCATCTGCTGATATCCGACCGTGAGATTTCCAACTAGTGTTTTTGGATTAATTTTTATATTTAATTGCGCAAATACCTTCTCTGCTTCTTTTTCCATCGCTCGTTTATCAACGATGATTCCTTTTCGGATTGGATTGCCAAGAAATAAGTTTTCTGCAGCCGAAAGGCCCTTTACGTTGTTAAATTCCTGATAAATAATCGCTATTCCATTTTCCGCCGCAAGTTGCGGCGACATATGGGTAAATTCTTTTCCGTTTATCACAATTTTGCCTGAGGTTGGAATTACCGCACCCGAACAGGTCTTTATTAACGTGGATTTTCCTGCTCCATTTTCCCCAATCAAAGCAAGAATTTCACCAGGTTTTACCTGTAACGACACATTCTTTAAGGCAATAACACCAGGATATTCTTTTCGAATATTTTGTAGTTCTAATATATACTTTTCCATTCTATTCACACCACACATTCTAGTTTTAAGTGTGGGGTTACTCGTATGAATACCCCCACACCAACCATTTGTTTCTACAAATTATTTATAATCTGCCAGGAAGTCTGCTGCATTGGAGCTATCAATTACCGTAAGTGGACGAACTACGTTTTGCTCACTGAAGGCTTCGCCTTTTAGTAAACGTTCATATAAATCAACAACGGCGGCTGCTGTCTTCTTATTTGATCCCTCAAATCCCACACTAGCTCTGGTTGCTTCCCCATTTACAATGGCTTCTAGCTGCTGCTGTGTCGCATCTGCTGAGAAAATACCCATATCATCTGGTATATTCCCTTCCATTTCTGTCATAAATGCTTCGTTTGCTCCGATGTCTCCGCCCGCTCCGATGGAACAAACAATTTTGGTGTCTGGATTTGCCTGAAGGATGGTTTCCATATTAGTCAATGCGGTCTGTGCATCAAGTGCTGGCTGCTGCGCCACTACTTTGTATTTTCCTTTTGCATTTTCTTCCAAAGCATTCAAGATACCAGTTTCTCTCTCTAATAGGATTGGAGTCTGTGGATAGTTCATAATCGCTACTTCTGCTACCTTATCAGCCGTATAATGTTCATTAATAAAATCAGCTGCTTCTTGTCCGATTGCATACCCTAATTTTGTATTATCCAAAATCCAGTTCAGGTCTGTGTTTGTCATTGCATCATCCCAGCACATTACCTTAATTCCTGCATCTCTTGCTTCTTTTAAGTAGTCCTCAATGGCATTTGGATCAGAAGGATGTACCATGATAAGGTCAACTTGGTTGGTAATAAAGTTTTCAATTTGCTGAATCTGTGTCGCTGAGTTATCGTTGCAGGCAAGAATCGTATAATCCCAGCCTTTTTCCTTTAAGAGCTTCTCAACTTCCCCAAATACACCTGCCCAGTAGCTGTTTTCCAAAGACTGGATCGTGATACCAACCTTATAGGTCGTATCCTGCGTTGTTGTCGTATCCGTAGCTGGTGCGGATGTATCTTGGCTTTCTTCTGTCTGTACTGGTTCTGATTTTGTATCAGAAGCCGTATCTGTACTTTTTGTACCACATCCCACTAATCCGGTCACTACCATTCCCGCAACAAGTAACAAAGCCATGAATCTTCTTTTCATTTTGTTTCCTCCTAAATTATATAGTTTTATTGATAAACAGCCCCATGCTGTTATATCCATCCTTATCGATTATGGTCATGATATCAATCACGGCCATGATATCAATTACTGTCATGCTCTAGCTTTATTATGACCTTTCCCCTCCTCCGAAAAGTTTCATCTTCAAATGCCTTAACCGCATCTGAAAGCTCCAATACATCTGTTATGGTCTCTCTTACTTTTAATTTCCCCGATTCCAAAAGCTTTACGGAGCGTTCAAATGTATATGGGTTGATAAATGAGGAGGTTAATTTTATTTCTTTCTTAAAAATCATCTCTGGGTCTACGAAAAGATTTGCACCTGGTCCTGTCAGACCAAACATCATGACCGTAGCACCATGACCTGCAAGGTCAATTGCTTGTTGGATTGTTTTAACATTTCCCACGCACTCAATGATCACGTTTATATTCTTGCAATGCTCTTTTAACACCGTATTCAGATTCTCTGTTATTGGATCTACCACCAGATCTGCTCCCAGCTTTTTCCCAAGCAGTCTCTTTTCCTCTACTGGCTCCGATAGAATCAGCTTGCTCGCTCCTGCCATTTTCGCCATTTGTAGCATGATTAGACCAATTGGCCCTCCTCCTATGATTAATACCTCATCTCCCACCTTGATATTACATAGGTCAATCCCATGTAAGCAGCAAGATACTGGCTCGGTCATAGCCGCTGTTAGTTCATCCATACCAGCTTTGTATCGAAAAACTTGTTTTTCCGGCACCGTACAGTACTGAGCAAAGCCTCCATTGCTTGTTGTTCCAATGCCAATTACCTGTTCACAAAATTGTTCCATTCCATTATTACAATAGTAGCATTCTCCACACATCCGATTTGGATCTACACTAACCAAATCTCCAACCGCTACTTTTGAGACCATTTCCCCAACCGCTTCCACTGTACCAGAAAACTCATGTCCCATAATAAGAGGTGGATTTACTGCAAATGCACCTCCATCTCCGCTATAGATATGGATATCTGTTCCACAGATTCCACAATATTTTACTTTAATTCGAACCTCGTTTTCCTGTAAGGCGGGAACTTCTACTTCTTTGATCTGGATATTTTTATCGCCTTCATACACCAACGCCTGCATTTTCAAACTTCAATTCCTCCAATTTTTCAATAACTAATTGCATTTGGTTCTGTTCTACTTCAAATCTTTAATATAAGGTTACAGGAATTTATGCTTCATTAATATCCGAATAGATTTGTTTTTATCATAGTATCTTATGGAGTCATAATACTTGGAGGATTCATCTGTAGGTGAATAACTGGTGCATGGTCAGCTGAATTTCCAGAGCATTGCCGACTGAAAACAAGGCATAAAAATGCCAGCGGATGAGTTTTAATTTATCATCTACTGGCATTTATATCTGCTTATTCTTAGTATATACGACTTGCTGGATAGTCTGTCCGCACACTTTTTTCCTGATCAATTTGGTACATCACATAGTCTCCCTCCATAAGGAGAAAGGTATTACCAATATTATCTTGTTTACTTCCTTTACCACCTTCCATCTTCCACATGTTTGCGTATCCATTTTTTTCATTTTGGGTATTGATATAGCTTAAATGCCGCTGATTATTTTGAATGCTTTCAATTTGAAAATTGACCATTAGGTACCCTTGATTGAGCCAAAAAGCCTCCTCAAAGGTCAAACCTCCATTTTTGTCAGTAACGGATAATATGTCGTAGTTTTTGGGGGCAATGTGAAGAATAGACGGAAGATAATATTCACAAATCCAGGTTT
This sequence comes from Clostridiales bacterium, assembly GCA_030154385.1. Next base: position 6,144 of record JASKJZ010000033.1, on the reverse strand, counting down.
GCACAGAGTGTGCTTGAAGTGTCTTTTGTTGCATTTCTGCCAAGTTATTTATAGGGAAGGAATGAAGTGGTTGATACGACGACGTTGCACCAGTGTAGTGCATGAGTACATTTGGTATCATAAGATTTCCAAACGTGTATACCTTTTGTTTGGTCTTTTCGGTAGCCGATATGCCACGAAAGCCATCTCCCACAAGGTAAGGATCGGTTGCTCGAAGTGTGTGTACATTTTCCTTATCCAGGCTGCTTCCAATTTTGACTAAAACCTGCTGACTGTTTTTTGCTTCGCTTTTCTGTGTATAGTAAACATCGACCTCCTGCCTGCTTTTTCCTTCTTTATCGATGAAATAGAACCTAGGTGTGATTCGAATATAGTCGTTTGCGCCATCGTAATTTCCGATTGTATTAACGGAAAACCTCGTATAATACCCTGGCTTTATGGCACCGATCTGGGAATAATTAGGGTGACTCCCATTCATAATTGGCAATGTAAATCGTTCACTTCGAAGATTGCTCTTCGTTCCATCCAAAGAAGGATTTCCATTCCTATCTTTCGTTCCTACGGTATAATTCACTCCTGTAAATTTCATAGAATTAGGCTGTCGAAATACATTTTGCCAGATGGGATAATCCGATACGTCATAGAGATTGAAGTTATAGAGGCGACCACTTACCTCAACATCTGCGGTATCAGTGGCAACATAATTCTCAAAATCTGCATTCGCAAGATCCTCGGTTTTTGATAGTCCGCTGTTGACATCGCAGTTGATCGCACGGGCACGAAACTCGATTGTGTATTGTCCTTCATCTACCCACACAGGAAGATAAAACTTGGTGTCCGTTGAAACGGAAGTCCAGGTGTTTGAGGCAATGTAGGTGTTGTCTTTTATGACATCGAAGGGGAACTTTGCTTCGCGGGTGGCCGTGTATTTGGCATAGTCGCGGGTACCATAGCCTTTTAAATTGGTGTGATAGCCATAGGTAGGGATGGTGATGTGGAAATAGGTGTCTAGGACAAGACTTGCCACGGAAGAATCTGGATTTATAAGTTGATTATATTTTCTAACATCTTCTATTTTAGCATCACAAATTACCGGAGTATGAATGGTCACATCGTTGATGTCGTCTACATCATAAATGATGCTAGTTCCTTCCGCATCGTCTCCATAGTGAGTGGTACGTGTGTAACATATTACCCCCTCGCTTCCATATTCTCCATTTGATTTTGTGGCATCAATCATATATCCACTCTGATATAATGCATATGCATTCGCTCTTCCTGACTTTGGCATACTTTTCGGAGTCGGTGCTGTGCTGTTGGTGTGTGTACTATCCATTATGACTTCGCCATTAAATGTTAAAGAATCATTCCATACGGTATACTGACCGACCGAAGTACCACCACCCACCGGCTCTACGTAATTATTACTGTAAACCTGATAATTCACCTTCGGAGCATTATAATAGCTGGTTGGCGTCAAATAAACCTGCCCTCCGGGAAGGGAATAATTTGACGCTCTCGCATATGAAATAGAATAGACATTGAGATCTTCAATTTTCCAATAGCTATAGGATCGCTTCGCTACCACAAAAGAGTTCCCTGACTTTTGTAAGAATTCTTTCCATCCAGAATAATGTACAAAATTATACTGCAATAGATATTCATCGGTATACGCACAAACATATTGAGTCTCTGTAGTTGGAATTCCTCTTTCCGAGTTAAATTGCTCACTAAATCGTGCATCAGCTTGTATTGTTTCCACAGTATATGGATCAATAATATCAGCGCCTATATCTATACTAGTACCATCTTCGTGTGTAGGTGGCAGCTTAAAACTTTTATAAACACAAACAATTTCTATCCCTCCATCGACAACCTCATAAAAATTGCAACCCAACGCATATTTATCAGTGCTCACATACGTGGTCGAACTTCCTAGATCCTTTCGATTTCTAAGAGGATACAAAGCATCCTTATATTTTTCCCAGTCTATAAGAGGATTTATGGAAGAATCAATACTTAGCTTATCTCTTGGTTTTCTATAATATCCTTGCGTGTACTCATGTTTATCTTCCTTCAGTCTTGTCCAGTATACACGATACAGATACAGTGTATTTCCCGTAACATCAGAAGTAATGGTTCCTGGTATCATGCTCGTAGTTGTCGTAAATGTACTGTGTACTCGTTCTTTTGTAGATAACGGTACACTGCTTACTTCTGTATAGCCATTCGAATTACTATACTTCATCGTTGTCAAATAAACTTTCGTATTCGCAGGAGGACTAAATGTTAGCGGGATATTATATCGTTTTTTTAAATCATCCTTTACATAATCTGGCCAATTTACTGTTGAAATGTTAGCAATTGCACTATAACTGTACTTCCAGCTACTGCTTCCTCCTGACGCGTAATTAGCTCGTATAATACCGTTGAGCCATATTGTCCCACCATATTTATCTAAACTTTTTGAGTTAATACCAGCTTCTTCATATTGGTCTTTTACTTTATCAAATTTAAATAAAAAGGTTGTTGTCGTGGTATCCCCATCCACATCATCTTTCTTTTCTCCTTCTGCAAGATTAAACTGTCCATATGGTTTTTGAGGATTCATATCAGAATAAGAATCCTTGCAGACCATGAATCCCATGGTTTCCCATGTAGTATTTGTAGAAGCTGTTGTTGCATCTGCAATAATTGTAACATCTCCTGTTATTTTGTTCATCGAAACAGTCACTCCCTCTGGAGCACTAGCTTCTGCTGCTTTTAGATTCGAACACAATGAAAAGACGAAAAAAAGTATTATTCCAATTCGTATGAAATGCTTCATTTATGCTACCCCTAATATAAACACCAAATATTTTGACCTTCATATTTACTCAAATCAGGTTTTGTACGATCCGATAATCTATCCATAAAAACAGCATAATTACTACCATCATCATTGACATTAGATGTCGAAACCCCAATATCGAAATAGCGTTCGATCCAAATCCCCTTTTTTAGATTTTTTAGATTCGTATTCACATCAGAATAAATAAGATCCTTCTGCTTTCCAGAATTATAAGCATACATCTCTTTTGCAGAAGAAATTTTAAATTTTACATAACAACGAAACACATAATATGTACTATCGCAATACAAAGTGGATGGCTCTACAACAATTTGATCCGATTTTAATACAACCTGATTCTCTGTTGCTTTTTTTACATAATATTTAATTTTGTCAGTTGCGACATCATCATAATCCGTATACGATTTAAAATACGTGTTTCTTAATCTAGCAATCCATTCATCATCTACTGTTTTATAATTAAAATTAAAACGATACGTGAGATTTTCTTTCACTACATTGCTCCAGCGTTCCACATTTTCATCATTAACAAAGTCCGAGTTGTATTTTTCCATCTGCTTCTTTATATCTACGGGAGCAGCATAATCTTTTAAATTTACAGGTTCATAATAAAACACACTATACTGATAGTTAAACCTCTGCTGATAAAATTTGTTTGGAAAAGCAGAAAGTATATAATCAAATTTTTTATAATTTGATGGTAAATTCGTTGTTCTCGTGAGCTGTCCATCGGGACTCATAATGCTTCTATCTTTCTCTCCCAGAGCTTTTAATATCACAGATTTCATCGCTCCCGTCGTTACGGTTTCTGTTGGCTTAAACTTTCGGCTCTGGCTATAAGCACCGTTACTGCTGCCTACCATAACACCCTCACCAAATACCCAAACCACACTGGATTTGTAAGGTTCTTTCATTTTGGATAAGTCTGAGATCCGCTTGTCCGATACGATGGTCTTTGAAAGGTCCATATCCTCTTCTTCTCCCTTGTATGCCATGACTCTTGAGGCTAATAGGGCAAGCTCTGCCTTTGTGATGCTTTTCTTGGTGTCCGTAAGCTCGGTTGGCAATAGAATCTGCTCTTCTACCAATGCATCCCGATAAGCACCGTATCCGCTGCCGCTAATCGTAAGCTTTAGTTTCTGTGCGACATACTTTTCCGTAGTACCGATACTACATTCTTTGATTTGTGCAGACTGTTTTCGTAGAATTGCTCCATCAGATGCTTCTTGTTTTGCCTGTGCGCCACCTACTTGACCTACATTTACTCCTTGCAGGGCATAGGCTTCATCCACTTCTGGAAACATTGAAATTATAGATACAACCAAAACCATAAAAAATACTATTTTTTTACTCCATGTCCTCATTTTTCTTCCCCTTATCTCATGTTATTTAGTTCTCTCCAACACTTTCATATTTCGATCCCTTCTGTTAGAAAAAAAATCAAAGATCAAAAGTCTACCTTGACTGATGATACCCACGGATTGTTCCGCACTTTGTGCTCTCACAATCCTGAAAACATTCGAAATCCGCCCTATTCGGGCTACTTTCTCATGTTTTGGCGGGTCAAGGAGTCATGTTTTTTCATGCAAGCATGAAACACATGACGCTTTGACCCTGGTATCATCATTATATCAAAACTAGGTCTTATTCTCTAGGTTTTATTCTCTATTTTTATCTTTGATTTTTTTATCTTTGATTTTCTTAATTTGTCTTAAATGCTATCCATTGTACTTGTGGAGTATCATAGTAGTCATATCCAAAATATGCACTCATATCAAATCCATCGGAATAGGTATAACAGACAGGGTCTACGTTACTACTATTCGCCATGTGCATAATACCATTGTAATAAGACTGCAAATAAAACGTCATTCCATATCGCTCCCAATATATTAAAATTACATTTGGCTGAAAGGACAGCCCTCGTACCTCGATACTGTGCTTTGTCGCATAACCCATAATACCTCCGACCATTGGTGAGTATGCCGTCCCACTTGCAAAGGACACCCCTGCTGGTATTGCATTAATATTGTTTGCCATCGTTTGAAAGCTGTCGTTTGCTGCTGTTGTTACTCCTTTTCCACTGACTGCACCTGCTATCTGACTTTTCCCATTCTGTACATCTATTAACAGTGCATTATAACTGTTCTTCGTACTGGTTAACTGGCCATTTATACTATTAATCTGACTATATAAACTACTCACCTGTTTATTCAGTGCATTTCTTTGGTTTTCCAGATTATATATTTCGCTATTCAGGGATGCTATATTTTGGTTTAACACCTGTATAACAGATTCCTTGTCGGATATAATGCCGCCTGCCTTTGCGATTAAGTCTTCCATAGAGGAGCTGTTTGCATCTGCACCTACAAGCTTTGATAAAAGTTCTTTATAGCTTGTATCCGTCAGTAGTACTCCCTCCTTTGCAAAGATAAGTCCTTTTATATCCTCCTCATTTTTTAATAGACTTCCCACATAAACACCGGATGGTTTTATATAATTTTCACTGCTGCTTCGGTTATTAGCCACCTTAAAATCTCCTTGATAGGTCTTAACTGATTCTCCTGTATAGATGGTTACGGGCAGCTTCTTTTGGTAGCGCTTTATCGCACTCATCACCTCGGAGCCAGATAGCTTTATTCCGTCATATTTTTCGTAGGTCATCGATTTTAGTTCTTGATTTACACTCGATATTTCTTGATTTGCAGTAAACCCAAATTGTCTGGCAGCTGCAAATACCAACAACGCAACCGTTATGATTCCAAGTCCCATAAGGAGTCCCGCCGCTTCTTGCAGCCACTCGGTAATATGCCTTAACATTGTTTTCTCCCCTCTCAACCTTCGGTATTTTTTCGGCAGTTATTTCAGCAATTCCTTCGGTAATTTCATTTTTCAAAAAAGATCTATGATTGGTATTGATTTACGGCCTACATTCGCTGCAAGGATATGCCCCGAGGCTTGCACACTCTTGTTTGGTATCATAAGGGACATAGTCAGTGAGGGAATGCCCATTATTCGTAAGAAGTGCACAGTTTCTTTTATGATAGCAATGCTCTCCATTTTCATTTGTTATATAATAATAGGGAATCTTCTCAATTTGTGCACCTGCAATCGCATATTGGTTATAACGAAGGGTTCTTGCATTCCCATAGGGATATCCCTGAAAAAAGACGATCATCCCGATTTGATCCAGTGTTCGTGCAAAAAAGTGCTCATCCAACACAGGCATTTGAAATTCATAGGATAGGCCAAACTGTGTTCCAATCTGATTGCTCTTGTTGATATATGCCGTC
>JASKJZ010000032.1 GCA_030154385.1 Clostridiales bacterium | reverse complement strand
TGTATTTGAAATTTGAATAGTAGTAGATAATCTCTCTAATCTTCTCGAAGCCAAAGCGTCAATTGTAATTATTAAGTCAGGTTTTATTCTGTCAACTACACCTTTTAAAATTTCAGCCGTTTCTATTCCGGTAATCCCTAAAACTCCGGGAGAAATTGCGCTGACAGACCGAATTTCATCACCAAACTGTTGAGGTGCGTATTCCTTTAAATGCCTTGTCACTACAATATTTGAAACTACACGAGGTCCCAGCGCATCAGGAGTTACATTCCAATTGCCTAACCCCACTACTAAAACTTGTGTATTTTCCGTCAAATTAGCTATTTCTTTAATTATATCTGCTAAAACTTTCGCAACTTCTTCTTCTAAATCTAAATCCCTTTCAATGAGGCCGGGGGCTTCAATAGTTATATAGTCCCCCACTGGCTTCCCCATTGCTTTTTCTCCTTCTTCATTTAAAATTTTGACCTTTGTCACCTTTATACCCTCTAAGTGTTTCTCATCCACCCTAACCCCTGGAATCTCTCTTCCTTTGTATAATTCTCTCGCTTCTACTGCAAGGTCTGTCCTTATACTCATACTGCCTATGGTAGAGCCAGACATCCCTTTATGACAGGCAGCGGCGGTTGGGCGTATTTTTCCGCCACACGCTATATGTTAGGGATTCGCCCTGATTTTGACCAGTTGATGATCGACCCTTGTATCCCAAAGGCTTGGGATGAATTTGAAGTGACCAGATTATGGAGAGGCGCCGTCTATCAAATAAAGGTGGAAAATCCACATGGAGTCACAAAAGGAGTAGAACGTCTTTACCTGGATGGTGTTGCAGTAGACAAAATAGAAAGACAACAAGAGGGAAGCATTCATCAGGTACGGGTCATCATGGGAGGTGCAAAATGATTGAATTTGGAACAGGTGGCTGGAGAGCTATCATAGGAGAGGAATTTACCAAAGAAAATATTCAGCTTTTGTCACAGGCAATGGTTAATAAGATGATGGACGAAGGTGTGGCAGAAAAAGGAATTATATTAGGCTATGATCGTCGTTTTTTATCAAAAGAAGCCATGCGCTGGTCAGCCGAGGTGTTTGCAGCTGCAAACATCAAAACCTATTTAATTAATAAATCGTCACCAACACCTCTTGTCATGTTTTATGTGATGAAGCATGACTTCCCATATGGAATGATGATTACCGCCAGTCACAACCCTGCAATTTATAATGGAATCAAGGTTTTTACGGAAGGTGGAAGGGATGCCGATGCTGAGCAGACAAGAGACATCGAGGAGTATATAGGAGGAATCAAAAAAGGTGAAGTAAAAAGTGTGGAGTATGACAGGGGCATAGCAAATGGCTGGATTCAGGAAATTTATCCACTCAATGAATATCTGGATGCTATTATCGCCTCAATTGATATGGACGCGATAAAGAGGGCTTCACTTAAGGTAGTCTTAGACCCAATGTATGGGGTTAGTGAGACCTCGCTAAAGACAATTCTTATGACCGCAAGATGTGAGGTCATTACCATTCATGAAAGACATGATACCTTATTTGGCGGAAAACTGCCCGCACCTTCAGCGGCGACGCTACACTCACTGAAACATACGGTAACGGATAAATATGCAGATATTGGGATTGCAACCGATGGAGATGCGGATCGGATTGGCGTCATTGACGACAAGGGAAATTTTCTTCATCCGAATGATATTTTAGTCTTGCTGTATTATTATCTGGTAAAATATAAAGGCTGGCATGGAAGCGTGGTACGAAACATCGCTACGACCCATATGCTAGACCAAGTAGCCAAACGCTTTGGCGAGCTTTGCTATGAGGTTCCCGTGGGATTTAAGTATATTTCCTCTAAAATGGCGCAGACGAAGGCGATAATCGGAGGAGAGTCTTCGGGAGGACTTACCGTACGCGGGCACATCCATGGAAAGGATGGGATTTATGCGGCGGCACTTTTGGTCGAAATGGTAGCGGTTACGGGCAAAAACCTTTCTGCCATTATGGCAGATATTCATGAGGAGTGCGGCTATATTTTTATGGAGGAGAGAGACTATTCCTTTTCCAAAGAAAAAAAAGATGCACTTTATCAGACCCTTATGGTCGAGAAAAAAATTCCAGCGCTTACACAGGAAATAGATCGCATTTCCTATCTGGATGGCAGTAAGGTTTATTTTAAAAATGGAGGTTGGGTCATTGCCAGATTTTCTGGGACAGAGCCGCTGCTTCGTATCTTTTGCGAGATGCCAGATCTCTTATCCGCAAAGAAAATATGTGATCAGTATGAGCAGTATTTAGATTTGGAAAAAAAGTAAAAATTAAATGGAGGGAAAGCAGTCGTTATGAAAAAAGTAAGAACATTTCGTGAGAGGAAAACGCAAAAAAGAGAGGTTCTTCCAAAATCGTTAAATAAGCGGCTGCTTCTTTTTATGCTTTTTTGCTGGGTGGTACCAATTGCCATCTTTTTTATCTTTACAACTTTTTCTTATCGGGATGGTATCATGGATAAATCAGAGCGCCTGATGAGAGATCAGCTCTCCAATGTAGCAGCATTTGCATCCATCCGAATTGATGATGCAATCAGCCTGTGCCAGCGCCCCTCCTATGAAAAAACGTGGGAGAATGCATGGAAGGGATATCAAGAAGGAAAAACAAAGAGAACGGATTATCTGCGGGAAATCAATGGAAGCCTGAAGGGTAAATTTTATTTGGATGAACGTTTTAATCTGTATGCATTTTATGCATATGATGACAACAACCCGAGCTGTTATTCCTCTCGTACGGGAATTTCTTATAATGCGTATATCGAAAAAGTCCAGCCTTTTGTAGCACCAATCAAAGGGCTGGACTCTTCGTATACGTATGTAAAGGTAATCGATGGGCGGATTTTTATCATTCGAAATCTGTATACGACCAATGCCTATCAAAAATTTGGAACCTTAGTGGTCGAGTTAAATAAGCGAAAGGTCTTTCAAGATCTTTCGCAGGAATTTTTTGATCACATGGTCGTATGCATTGGCGATACGAAGGAGCAGGTTACATTGGCAAACGAAGCATTGGAGACGGATAAAGATTTATCTGCATTGACAAAACAACTCCTAATGGATTATGACAATACGACCCGTCAGATGCTTATAAGGCATAAGAGGGGTTCTTATAATGGATATCTATATCAAGAAAAATTTGATGATTATCATATTGGGGTCGTATATTGGATTAAGCGAAATGAGGTTTACGCAAGCTTATATGATCTTTATTTCATCGTAATTCTTATGTTTGTATTGTTTATTCCTCTCATCGGGTATGGAATATACTTTTTAAAAAAAGAGATTCAACAGCCTCTTGTTCGAATGTTGGCAGCTTCGAAACGAATGGAGGAGGGAGAAATTGGAATTGAAGTAGAAGGGGATATGATGCCAAATGCGGAATTCACCTATCTGATGAAAAGCTTTAACAGCATGTCAGCACAGGTGAAATCTCTTTTTGATTCCATATACAACGAAAAGCTTGCCAGAAAGGATGCACAAATTGAAGCCCTTCAGGCACAGATTAACCCGCATTTTCTAAACAACACGCTTGAGATGATGAACTGGCAGGCAAGGATGTCAAAGGATGTGACCATTTCTAAGATGATCGAAGCGCTTGGTACGGTGCTTAATTATCGGATGAATCGAACAGGAGTAAAAGAGATTCATCTGGCAGAGGAGTTAGCTTGTGCCGATGCTTATTTTTATATTATGTCGATGCGCTTTGGGAAGCGCTTACAGGTAGAAAAAGAGGTAGATGAAAGTCTTTTGGATATTTTGGTGCCGCCGCTCATTTTGCAGCCGATTGTGGAAAATGCAGTGGTTCACGGTGTAGAAATGGTGAAAAATGGAACGATATTTGTGCGTATTTATCACGATGACAACAGCATTTATCTGGAAGTGAAGAACAGCGGAAAGCTTATGTCAGAAGAGGAAACGAAAAAAATGCAGCGTTTGCTGGAAGAAGCACCCGAAGGCACGGAGGATAAAAAAGAGGGACATACCTCGATTGGTATTCGAAATGTAAACCTTCGGATTAAGCTGGTATATGGCTCGGAGTATGGCTTACACATTTGGCAAGAGAGCGATGGTATGATTACATCCTCGATTCGCCTGCCGTTTTCAGAAGAGATGGCAAGAATATACAAATAATGTCAACTAGGTCTAATGTGTTTTGGGCGAATTGCACGTATAATAGCACTATAATCAAAAAGGAGGAAATGTATCATGAAAAAGAGAGCATTATCGTTACTGCTGGTTGGTGCAATGTGTGCATCCTTATTAGCAGGTTGCGGTTCGTCTACAAAGGATGAAGCAGCAAGTACAGGGGAAACAACCGCTACGGAGGATACAGCGGCGACGACTGAGGCGCCTGCAGCCGATACCGCCCAGAAAAACCCAGTGACCATTAAAACGGTATCCATGTTTGGGGGAACGGATCCAAATGCGACAGTTTATGAAGCGATTAATGAAGAATTTATGAAGCAGTATGATTATATCACGGTGGAAGATAATTCACAGTCTTCGGATGAAGATTGGAAGGCATCGGTTGCTGCAGACTTTGCGGTAGGAAACGAACCAGATGTAATTCAATTCTTTACCGATGCAACGGCAAGTACAATCCTTGCTACTGACAAATTCGTGTCACTTAATGAAATTCTAGCAGCTTATCCAGAGTATGCAAAAGATACGCTGGATTCCGCACTGGAAGCCGTTACCAATCCAGATGGCGTAAGAAGAGCAGTTCCAACAACTGGATATTGGGAAGGTCTGTATTGCAATAAGGATTTATTTGATCAGTACAAGGTTGCGCTTCCAACGGACTGGGATTCCTTGGTAGCAGCCATCAATACCTTTAAAGAAAATGGAATTATCCCAATTGCTTGTTCTTTAAATAATGTACCACATTACTGGGTTGAGTTTTTGATGTTATATGCAGCAGGTGAGGAATCCTATGGAACTGTTCCAGAGAGTGCACCACAGGATTGGGCAAAGGGATTGGAGGCATTAAAGACCCTTCGTGATATGGGTGCTTTTCCAGAAGATACCGACACCGTAGATGATGCGTATACCGGACAGCTTTTTAAGGATAAAAAAGCAGCCATGCAGCTCGATGGTTCCTGGTATGCAGGTGGTATCACAGATACCGAAAATACCGTTGTAATCGCATTCCCTGGTATCAAAGATCAAAAGGCAAAAAGCGGTGCTATGGTTGGTGGTATTTCCAGCGGCTTTTATATTACGAAGAAAGCATGGGCAGACCCTGATAAGAGAGAGGCAGCCGTTAAGTTTGTGGAAGCACATACCTGTAAGAGTGCAGTACAGCGTTATTGGGAAGCAGGCGGAGCAATTTCGAAGGCAGCGGTTCAGGTGGATGCCATTGATGGCATGACAAATCTTGCCATTTCTGCACTTGAGTATACCAATGCGGCAACCAGTATCAACGCTCCTACGGATTCCAGACTTGGACAGGAACCATATGCGGTCATCATTTCCAATGCAGTGAAAATATCAACTGGTGCTGTTTTAGCTGAGGATGTATTAAACGAAGCACTTGGGTTATACGCACAAAGAAATCAGTAAATAGTACAGCAGAGGGGGCATAGCCTCATGGCTCCCTCTGTTTTTTTATACCTTAATTTGGATGTGGGAAAGGTGGAACTAACATGTTATATAAAAAGAAATGGCCATTGCTTGTTTTTATTGTCCCAGGGCTTTTATTCTTAGGAGTATTCCTATATCTTCCCTTTGTTGAAAATATTAAGAATAGCTTTTACGATATGACGGCCATTATTAAGATGCCGGGTACCTCATGGAAATTCATTGGACTTGCCAATTATAAACGTCTGTTTTCGGATGATGATGTAAAGACTGCGTTTCTTAACTCGATTAAAATGATGGGACTCACCATTATCTTTCAGGTGGGAATCGCTTTTGTACTAGCGGTCATGGTGTCTCAGATCAAGAGAGGGCATCAGTTATTCCGAACGGTATATTTTTTCCCAGTCGTGATTTCAGCAACTGCAATAGGTCTGATGTTCAAGCTCTTTTATAACTACAATGGCGGTATGCTCAATCAAATCTTACAGCATTTTGGGAGGGAACCAGTTAATTGGCTTAATCCCAAGCTAGCCTTTCTTATGGTATGTATCCCGACGCTATGGAGCTATATTGGGTTTTATTTTGTCATCCTGCTAACGGGACTTAGTGATATTTCGGAGGATATCTATGAGGCGGCGGCCATTGATGGCTGCAATCGATTAAAGCAGGTGTATTATATTACGCTTCCGCTGATGAAGTCTGTGTTCATTACCTGTATCACGCTTGCACTTACCGGAGCACTCAAGGTGTATGACCTTCCATGGGTTATGGTACCAAATGGGGCACCACAAGGAGTAACGCACTTTTTAGGGACGTATATGTATCAGGTGACCTTCGGTCTTAGCAACTTTGATTATGGTTCTACCCTTGCTATCCTGATCGTAGTACTTGGGGTTGTGGTAGCAAGAACTTTAGGATTTTTGACCCGTGAGAAAGGAGAAGCATGATCATGAAGCATAAAAAACACTGGAAAATGAGTACGATACTTATCTATTTTGTATTGATTGCCTGGGCGATTACTACGATATTCCCATTTGCCTGGGTTATTTTAAATTCCTTTAAGCCCTCAGCCGAGGTTCTTAACTCTTCGTTTTCGCTTCCAAAGATTTTTACCTTCGGAAATTATGAAAATGCATTTCATAGACAAAACATCTTGAATGCCTACAAAAATAGTTTAGTAATCTCAACGAGCGTAACAATTGGCGTCATGGTACTAGCTTCCTTGCTTGCCTTTGGATATACGCGATATGAGTTTTTTGGAAAGAAATTTTTGCATAGCCTGATTATAGCAAGTCTTATGTTCCCTGTCTTTTCCACAATCATTCCCGTTTTTCGAATGATTATTTCATGGGGGCTATTGAATAAAAATATCGCCGTAATTCTGCCGCAGATTGCAGGGAATTTAAGCTTTGCCGCGGTTGTGATTATTGGATTTATGCAAAGTATACCAATTGAAATGGAAGAGGCAGCCTATATGGAGGGTGCACATGTATTCCAGGTCTTTACAAGAATTATTATACCGCTTTGTAAGCCTTCGCTGTCGACCGTTGCAATTTTTAGCTTTTTATGGTCTTACAATGACTTGTTTGTGCAAAATATTATGATTCGTGACAATACGAAATTTCCAATCTCTACCTTGTTGCAGCAAATCAGTTCTCTTTACGGAACGGATTTTGGTCTGATGGCAGCTTCCGTTGCGATTATCATTTTGCCAGTGGTCGTTGTATATATGCTGCTGCAGAAGAACATCGTGAAGGGATTGACAGCAGGTGCTATAAAAGGGTAAACTGAACGTAATTTACAGAAAAAGAGGGGGTCTTTTTATGTATAAAGTAGTATTGGTGGACGATGAACCTATTATTGTGGAGGGACTTGCAAGAAGCGTCCCCTGGCAGCAATGGGACTGTGAAGTGGTAGCAACTGCAAATGATGGACTTGAGGGAAAGGCGATGATAGAAACCTATGCGCCAGACATCATCTTTATGGATATTTGTATGCCGGAGCTGGATGGCCTTTCGATGATAGCAGCGATTAAGTCACAGTATCCGGATATGCAGATTTGCATCCTGACTGGATTTCGGGATTTTGAGTATGCAAGAGATGCAATTCGCCTCGGGGTCACGCGCTTTTTACTAAAGCCCTCCAATATGGAGGAGATTGAAGAAGCAATACAAACAATGTGTGAGAACCGAAAAAAGAAGAAAAGTGATGGAAGGGAAACGCTCCAGAAAGAAAAGAATGGGGTGGATACCGAGGGAGAGCATTCACCAGGCAGCTTCATCGTTAAGAATGCACTGACCTATATTAGAGAAAACTATCAAAAGAGGCTCACGTTGAGTGAAGTTGCAGAAAAAACCTATGTCAGCCAGTGGCATTTGAGTAAACTTTTAAACGGTCATACGGGACAAAGCTTTTCCGAAATTTTAAATCATGTACGGATAGAAGAAGCAAAAAAGCTATTAGAAAATCCGGCACTTCGGATTGGAGATATCTCCGAAAGCGTCGGATTCTTGGATTTGGCTCATTTTTCCAGAGTATTTAAAAAGCAAGAAAAATTATCAGCAAATGAATATCGTAATCAAGTGCTTACAAAGGCGGAGGGTCAATAAGAATAAACGACCCGACCGCCCTTTATTACGTATTGCAAGGAAAGCGTTTCTTGATCAAGCAAAAGGCAGTCTGCCATTTTCCCAACCTCTATACTTCCATATGCAGCATCGAGTCCGATTGATTTCGCCGGATTAATGGTCGCACATTTTATGGCAGCTGCAAGGGGAATGCCCATGGATACGGCACTTTTTACACAATCGTAGAGGTTCGTTACAGAGCCTGCAATGGTTCCATCCTGTAAGGTGGCTTTGTTTCCTTTGACAAAGACATCCTGTCCGCCAAGGGTGTATTGCCCATCCGTCAGGCCCGTTGCCCGCATACTATCGCTGACTAGGACGATACGGTCATCGCCAAGGAGCGAAAAAGTAGCCCGTACGACCGCGGGGTGGATGTGAACACCATCACAAATTAACTCCGCCATACCATGATTGGCATCGGCAAACGCACCGATTGGTCCGGGTTCCCGATGGGAAAGAGGCGGCATTGCATTGTAGAAATGCGTCATGTGATCAGCACCTAGTGCTAAGGCTTCTTTTGCAAGTGCATAGTCGCAGCTTGTATGCCCGATGGAAATATGGACGCTGTCCTTTACCTGTTTGATAAATTGCATGGCTCCTGGAAGCTCGGGTGCAAGGGTAATAAGCTTGATTAAATTACCAGAGGCCTCCTGCAGCTCTTCAAAAAAGGAAATGGCAGGATTCTGCAAATATTTTGGATTTTGCGCTCCCTTTTTGGCAAGGGAGAGAAACGGTCCTTCCAGGTGGATACCGCAAAGGTGAGAAGCGCTGTCTTGTTCTTTATCTTCGAGGTATTGATGCGCCGTCTCTACAATGGATTGAAGCATTTTCTTGGACAAAGACATCGTAGCAGGGCAAATCGAAGTGACACCCTGTGAGAGCTCATAGGCTGCAATTTTTTGAATGGCTTCTATTGTTCCATCGCAAAAATCGTAGCCGACACTGCCATGAAAGTGGACATCAATAAGACCTGGTACCAGAAGCATTCCTGTTCCGTCAAGCGTAACGGAATCAGTCGAGCTCTTAGAAAAATGCCCTTGGTCAGTAAAGATGTCCGATGAAACAAAGGTTCCATCGGGGGTAAATACGGATGCATTTTTTATTCTCATACAAAAAGTTCCTCCTTTTTTTGCGCACATAAAGATAAAGCTGCTTCATCGGCTATCAGGGTTACATCAGGATGCATTTGCAGGATGGAAGCTGGAATCTGTGGTGTGACAGGACCAAAAAAGGCCTTTTCTACAATCGACGCTTTTTTCTCCCCACTTACCAAAACCACAATTTTTTTTGCCTGCATGATGGAGCGGATGCCCATGGTATACGCATGTGTCGGAACCTCTGAGATGGAGGCGAAAAATCTTGCATTTGCCTGAATCGTACTATCCGTCAGTGCAACACAGTGGGTCTCCTTTTCAAAGGATTCGAAGGGCTCATTAAACCCAATGTGGCCATTCAGTCCAAGGCCTAACAGCTGTAAATCAATGCCGCCAAGCTGCTTCATAATCTGATTATAAGCGGCACAGGCATGTGAAGCATCGAGATCCATGCCATCGGGTAGATAGGTGTTTTCAGGTAAAATATTAATGTACTGAAAAAAATGATGGTGCATAAAATAGGCATAGCTTTGCGGATGATCGCTTGAGAGTCCTACGTATTCATCTAGGTTTATCGAGGATACCTTCGAAAAATCCAGATCTCCCTTTTGATACCACTCGATTAGCTGTTGATAAGTGCCAAGCGGACTTTCTCCTGTAGCAAGACCAAGTACAGCATCTGAT
The DNA here is from genome assembly GCA_030154385.1 of Clostridiales bacterium. The sequence goes on along the minus strand of JASKJZ010000032.1, from coordinate 2,354 downwards.
TTCATTATGATTTGAGCCGATACGATGTTCGCCGCCTTACGGCTTAAATCGGCATAATTTTTTGCTTTTATAATCTTCATGTGACACCTCCTGTTTTCTTCCATGCTAACAGTATCTATTTATTTATTCAAGTATGCAATCAAAAAACAACAAAAGTAGATAAAAATAAACAAAAGCGAGTATACACTTTTTTGATGGGGGGAGTTTTGTTGTTAGAAGTCAAACAAATTGGTAAGCGGTTTTCGGGATTTCATTTGGAGGAGATTTCTTTTTCCTTGCCGCCTGGCTATATTATGGGAGTTATCGGGGCGAATGGTTCCGGGAAATCCACGCTGCTTTCAATCATTAGCGGTCTTTATACGATGGATGCGGGAAGCGTATGCATTGGAGGCTATGATTTGGTACGAGAAGAAAAAGCGGCAAAAAACAAAATAGGATTTGTCTTTAGCGAGGAATTGTTTCAGCCAGCGCTTTCCTTACTGGAAAATGCGCGGTATTATGGGCGATATTATGACGCGTTTGAGGAAGCAGTATTTTTACAGTTTTGTAAGGAGTTTTCGCTTGATGCCAGCCAGCGCTTACGACGACAATCAAAGGGTGAAAAGCTTAAATTCCAATATGCCTTTGCACTCTCGCACAATCCAGAGCTTTTGGTGATTGATGAGGCCAGTGCAAGCTTTGACCCTGAGTTTCGAGAGGCCTTTCTTAGAACACTTACACAGTTTGTTGCAGATGGAGCGCATAGTGTGGTGTTATGCACGCACCTTTTGGAAGAACTAGAGCAAATTGCCGACTACATTACCTTTTTGGATAAAGGGAAGCTGGTGCTTAGTTTAGAAAAGGAACTCCTTTATGATTCGTATCGGTTGGTGATGGGTGAGGACTATAAAATAAATTTGATTCCAAAGGAGCGGATGGTTGCAAAAGAAAAGGGATCCTATGCAACAAAGGCACTTGTTCGACATAACAAATATATAACATATGATGCGGCGGTCAGCGTCGAACGACCTACGCTTTCTGATTTGATGTATTACACGGTAAAGGGAGGGTTATTATGATACGGCGCATTCTTTTGGATTATTGTTTGACCATCCGACAAGGACTCCATAACCTGAAGGGGACGAGTGATTGGGCAATTTATATTTATATGATGCTGATGCCGCTTTTATATGGATTTCAATATAAAGAAAAAGCAGGGAAGGCCATTCTATTTTACTATGCTATTATGCTTCCGCTCATCGTTGGAATGCTGCTATCCAGGATGTATCCCAATCAAATGGAAAAGACCATGCTTCTATTTTGGGATTTCCATACTTTGGTTCCTCTATATTTTTATCGCTTCCGCGCTCTTCCTTGTTAGCGTGCATCTTTATTTAGCACCTGCTTATCGAAGGTCACGATATGAAAAAAAAGAAAGGATGGAAAACTATACCGTTTGGCAAATTGTTGCACAGATAATGGGAGTCTTGGTCGTGGTGTTCTTATTTGCAGCCGTGGAAGATTTTAACCGACCTATTTCTTTGTCCTATGTAGGAGGCTTTTCTTTTATTCTTGTGATACAGCTTCTGATTACAGGAAAGCTCGTACATTCCTATCAAGATAAGGTGTTTGAACTTGCAATTTGCTATCAAAGGGAAGAGCCGTTAGATCGAAAAAGGAGGGGGATTTATGAAGATTGTGATTAAGCCACAGGGAACGCTTGCGATTTACGAGCAAATTGTAAATCAGCTAAAAGCAGCCATTGTAACGGGTGAGCTTTCTCAAAATGAGGCACTTCCCTCCATTCGGCTGTTAGCCAGTGAGCTCGCAGTCAGTGTGATTACGACAAAACGTGCCTATGAGGAGTTAGAAAAGGAGGGTCTTGTCTACTCGGTTGCTGGAAAGGGTTTTTATGTCTGCGAATACAACAAAAACTATTTAAGAGAACGGCAGCTTATGATGTTGGAGGAGCGCTTTTTGGAGTGGGCGACAGAGTGCAGGCGTGCTGGACTTACAAAGGATGAGGTGCGTGAGATGGTGGAGACCTTATATGAAGAGGGAAGGGAGTAAAAAATGCGGCTCGAATTTGATCATGTGAGTGGAACAACTAAGAAATTTAATTTAAAAGATATCAGTTTTTCTCTGGAGGAGGGATATCTGCTTGGGATTGCAGGGAAAAATGGTGCAGGAAAGACAACACTATTTCGTTACATGCTCGAATGGAATCAATCCTATGAAGGCAATATATATCTGGATGGGCGGAATATTCGGGATAATCATGCAGCATTTTTAGATCAGGTATCCTATATTTCCGAGGAAACCCCCTATTTTCTTACCTATACAGCACTTACCAATGCAAAGTTACTAGGTCCCTT
>JASKJZ010000001.1 GCA_030154385.1 Clostridiales bacterium | reverse complement strand
TATTGAACAATGCATATAGACCCGTAACCACAATAAAAAAGGCGGCTGTTACTAAAAATGTAATCCAAATTTTGTACTCAATCTTTCTCATTTTGCTTCTCCTTGTCCTCTATTTTTCAAAAATGCCCGATATAATCCCCTTCGAAACAATTTCCCATCCATTATAACAGTTCCCTATCCGCAATTCAAGCCAGATGTTACAAGTGTCATCACTCCCCAAAATGACTTCATGACATTTGTAACTACCAAATGACAAACGTTCCGAGTATGATAAACACATAAAATAAATGATTCACTTTAAAGGAGGAATTTGTATGAGACCTAGACTATCAAATTTAATCTGGGGGATTTTGTTTATCATAATCGGACTTGGATTTGCCGGGAATGCATTTGGATATTGGCACTTCACCCTGTTCTTTGCGGGTTGGTGGACACTGTTCATTATTATCCCCTGTCTGGTATCTATCATTCAGGATGGCCCAAACACTGGGTCGATTATCGGACTTTTAATCGGACTTATGCTTTTACTAACAAGACAAAACATTGTAGATGGTGAGCTCGTAGGAAAACTCATTGTTCCATTTATTTTCGTCATCATCGGTCTTGCTATCATGTTTGCCAATTCCTTTCGAGGACACCGTCCCTCGCAAGCGGAATATACAAAAATGAAAAATGACAACCGACACTATACCGCAACCTTTTCCAGCCAAAACATTCACTATGACAATGAAGTCTTTGAAGGCGCTACTCTAGATGCTGTCTTTGGCTCCGTCTCCCTTCGGTTAGATCAAGCCGTCATTAACGAAGATGTCATCATAAACTGTAATGCAACCTTTGGCGGTATCGAGGTTTACCTCCCAGCGGATGTCAATGTTAAAATTTCAAGTACGCCGATTTTTGGAGGCGTAAGCAACAAAAGAAGAGGCTACTCTGCCCCAAATGCACCCACTGTATATATAAGCGGAACCTGTATGTTTGGAGGTGTTGATATTAAATGACACCGTTACAAAAAATAATTAAAATATGTGCGACTATTTTTGCTGCCTTCTTAGCCATCACCATCATAGGCTCCATTGTCGCTGCGATTTTCTTTGGACTTGGGATTAGCAGCCACAAGGCAAACTCGAACCTTTCGGTCGAGAACAATGAGTTTCACTATAACGATGACGAAAATGGAATTCATATCAATGTAAATGGTAACGATTCGGAAAAAGGAGAAGATATGAGTCATTATGAAACCTATGATTTTTCAGAAACCTATACAAATGTAGAAAGTTTTGATATTGAAGCAAGTATTAATAGTGTCACATTTGTCGAAGGAAATGCCTTCACCGTAACCATGAAAAATGTGAGAACCGACTGTAAGGTCACCAACAACGGCGGCGTGTTGACCATCCACGATACTAGCCATTCTGGATTCTCCTTCTTATCCTGGATTGGTGATGTATTGGATGGTAAGGGATTGCAAAGCTTAAAGGGAGGTAAAATAACCGTTACCTATCCAAGCGGCTTTGTTGCCAGAGAATGCAACATTGAAGCAGGCACGGGCTCCATTACGATGTCAAATCTGCAGGCCGATACACTTACTATGGAGGCTGGTACTGGTTCAATCAAAGCCAATGGAATTACGGCCAGATTCCTGGATTTAGAGTGTGGTACAGGCTCCGTTACACTTGAAAAAGCTTCCTTTGCCGGAACCGATATTGAAACTGGCACAGGCTCCGTTTCCATCAACGGAAAAATGACCGGACAGAACACCATCGAATGCGGTGTAGGTTCCGTATCTCTTCATCTGGAAGATCCACAGGATTCCTATGCGCTAAATATTGAAAAAGGACTTGGAAGTGTAACTGTTAATGGAACGTCCTACTCTTCGATGAATTCTTCCACTCAAAATGCCACGAACAGCCTTTCGATTGAAGGTGGTGTCGGAAGCGTCAATATTGATTTTGCAAAACCGTTTTAATGATCATTAAGGCAATCGGCCCTAGGATAAAACCAAAAATACCAAAAAGCTGTACACCTGCGTACATCGCCATGATGGTAAAGATTGGTTTGATTCCCATCCGATTGCCTATCATTTTCGCCTCAATATATTCTCTGGCAAGCTGACATGCAATGTACTGTGTCGTAAGCACCGCAGCACCAAACCAATTCCCATGAAACAGCTGAATAAAGGCAAGTGGCAGCAGCACGACGCCGCTCCCAAGCACTGGAAAGGCATCCACAACACTCACAAACAATGCTAGTAGTACCGCATAGGAATTTCCTATGACAAGAAAACCTGACAGACTAATTAGAAAGACCACAAAGAAAATCATAAGCTCTGCTTTTCCATAAGCCATTCCAATTCCAGAAAGATTCTTCATGATATGACTTCCATGATGTCCAATATAGGATTCCTCGTAGATAATCTTTAGCTCCTCCATATCTTTTACAATCAAAAGCATCCCCCACACAATAATAATCACACACCACAAAACAGCAGCCATTTTTCCAATACCTGGTATGGTGTGTAAAAACATTTTACTCCCTACATACTCCTTCCACTGTGACACGTTTTCCTCCCATATTGTGATAAAAAAACTCATCGCACTGCCCTGTTTCATAGAAAACATGGCATCGCAACCATTGCATATCTCACCCATACGCTTCCACAATATCACCTCATAAATTGGAAAACGAACCATTAACCTTTGCAACTGATATAGGACAATTCTTATAAAGTAAAACAAGCCATAACCCACACCACTTAACAATAAGAACGGAAGTAATATTGCCGTCATTTTTTTCGATATCTTCCATTTTTTATAAAAATAAGTCACCCCTGCATACAACAGCTTTGCAAAGAAATAAGAAAACAAAAAAGGAACAAACAACGGCAAAATATAGCGTATTGCACCATAAACTGCCGCTGTTGTTCCTATCATATACCATAATTCCTTCATATCCTGCTTCATTTTGTACACCTCACATCCCCATCAGTATGCGAAGAATTCAAAATATTATTCCGTCAAAGAGAAAAAATCAAACGGAATCCCTTTCGGCTTACAAGAAAAGGTAAGGACTTTTTTATTCCGTGGGTGTAAAAAAGAGAGCTGATAAGCATACAGTCCAATCTGAAAGGCTCCTTTTTTTTCACGGAACAAAGGATTATATTTTGTATCACCCCAGATTCCGCCCAGATGACTCGCAAGCTGTAATCGGATCTGATGATGTCTCCCCGTTAGGAGCTCTACCTCGACCAAAAGACAATCCTCTTTTTTATCGATTACCTGGTAAATCAGCTCTGCTTTTTTTGCCTGTTTGTCTGAGGCTTTCGCAAGATATGCTGTATTTGTCTTTGCCTCTTTTGCGATATAATCTGTTAAGGTATGCTTACCAACAGGCATAGGAGCTTTTGGATCACAGGTAACAATTGCAAGGTATTTTTTCGATATTTCCTTGCTTCGGATGCTTTCACTGAGTTTCTTTGCCGACTCCTTGTTTTTTGCAAATACCATGATTCCGCCCACCGGACGGTCAAGGCGATGAATCAGTCCAACATATGGTTCCCCTTTTGTTTCCTGCTTTAAAAACAAATAGTTCTTAAGGCGGTTAACCATATCATAGTCAAGGCTCTTGTCACTTTGTGAGGGTACACCAAACGGTTTTTCACAAACCACCACATCCGCATCCTCATATAAAATATGAATCGCTGCTTCTTTCATATTTTACAAATAACGCTTCAGCGTATCTACTTTATCCAGTGCTTCCCATGGAAGAGAGATATCATCGCGTCCAAAATGTCCGTATGCTGCCGTCTGCTTATAGATTGGGCGACGCAGATCCAACATTTTTATAATACCTGCCGGACGAAGATCAAAATGCTCACGAATGATTGCAACTAACTCTTCATCAGTTTTTTTACTGGTACCAAAAGTATCTACCATAACGGAGGTTGGCTGCGCAACACCAATCGCATATGACAACTGAATTTCGCATTTATCCGAAAGCCCCGCTGCCACTATATTTTTTGCTACATAGCGTGCTGCGTATGCAGCAGAACGGTCTACCTTGGTGCAATCCTTTCCTGAAAAAGCACCGCCGCCATGACGCGCATAGCCACCATAGGTATCTACAATAATCTTACGTCCTGTCAGTCCACTATCCCCATTTGGTCCACCAATCACAAAACGGCCTGTTGGGTTAATAAAATATTTTGTCTTATCGTCAACAAGATCAACTGGAATAATTTCATCAATGACATAATGACGGATATCTTTGTGTATCTGTTCTTGTGTAATATTCTCTGCATGCTGCGTTGAAATAACAACTGCATTGATGTGTACTGGTTTTCCCTCTTCATCGTACTCTACGGTAACCTGTGATTTTCCATCGGGACGAAGATAGGACAATGTACCATCCTTGCGAACCTTTGTTAATTGTCTGGTAAGTTTATGCGCAAGTGCAATCGGATACGGAAGATATTCTTCGGTTTCATTTGTCGCATAGCCAAACATCATGCCCTGGTCACCCGCACCAATCGCCTCAATATCCTGGTCACTCATGGTCATTTCTTTTGCTTCCAGTGCCTTATCAACACCCATTGCAATATCCTTTGACTGTTCATCTAGTGCTACGATGACTCCGCAGGTATTGGCATCAAATCCTTTTTCGGATGCATCATATCCAATCTCACGAATCGTATCCCGTACGATTTTTTGGATATCAACATACCCTTTTGTTGTAACCTCTCCCATAACGAGTACAAGACCTGTTGTAATTGCTGTCTCACAAGCCACGCGGCTCATTGGGTCTTGCTCCATTAAGGCATCCAAAACTGCATCCGATATCTGATCGCAGATTTTATCTGGATGTCCTTCTGTTACTGATTCTGATGTAAATAATCTCTTTTCCATAAAGACCTCCTTACGTATAAGTGGTATTATTATTTCTCTATCAAATAAAAAAGCCCGTCATAAGACGGACTTGATTTCATCAAATCCTCTTATTGTTCGACCTGTATCACCAGGGTTCACTCGCTTAGATTGGCACCTTCCTCTGACGGGGTTGCCGTGGTTTCATAGAGCCTTAACTCTCCACCACTCGGAATAAGAGAAATAATAATATGTTATTGTTGTGTACTTAGTTTACCCTTATTTTGAGGATTCGTCAAGCAAATATTCCTGGTAGCTTGGCAGCAATTAATAAAAAGTTTAGAATTGTTCTGTTTAGTTTATGTGTAATCTTAGCCATGATATGATATAATGTTCACAAAGGGCAGGGAATCAAGGAAGAACTGGATTTCTCTGTCTTATGTTTATACCAACCCAATCACAAAACTTAAAACTTAGAAACGAGGTATGCCGTGAAAATACGAGAACGTTTAGTCATCGCATTTTTAATCATCATCATCATACCAATTATCTTGATTGCTGCCGTCGGTGGCGCCATTATCAGCCACCAGGTGAGTGCAATTGAACAATCCTATAATGTAAAGTCCAATTCCGTCGAAGTTTTGATTAATCCCGTACAGATCTTTGGGCAGCTTACGAATTCCATTTTCCAATCCTTGACCGATCAGGTGGAAGAAAGCCCCGATCAATTTCTAAATCAGGATTATTTAAATACGATTAACGGTGAACTCGCCTCCAAATATTCCTATCTGGTGGTTCGAAAGGGAGATGACTTTTACTACGTCGGAAACAGTGAAAAGTTCACCCCGATAGAAAACGATGTTCCCGCCTTTAAGGCACAATCTCCTTCCACCAATCAGGCAGGTTTTTATATCAGTCAAAACCATAGTTCGTTGATTAAGCAACAGGATTTTTATTTTTTGGATGGAGCAGAAGGTTCACTCTTTATTATTACCTCAATGGATAAGCTTCTGCCCCAGCTACAGGCATCGGCCATCCAGCTCATTACATCCTTTATTCTGATTATCTGCTTTACCGCGGTGATTCTCATATTGTGGATTTACCAAGGGTTGATACGTCCCCTCAATATGCTTCGAATCGCAACCATTCAAATGCGGGAAGGAAATTTAGATTATGCAGTGGAAGCAGAGTCGGATGATGAAATCGGACAACTTTGTATGGATTTTGATAAAATGCGAATTCAACTAAAAGAATTAATTGAAAGTCGTATCCGCTATGAAGAGACCACAAGAGAATTAATCAGCAACATATCCCACGATTTAAAAACGCCGCTTACCGCAATCAAAGGCTATGCGGAGGGCATTATGGATGGCGTAGCAGATACACCAGAAAAAATGGAGCGCTACCTAAAGACCATCTACACCAAAGCAAACGACATGACTGTGCTCGTCGATCAGCTCTCCTTCTATTCCAAAATTGATACCAACACCATGCCCTATAACTTCATGGCAATTAATCTTGATCGCTATTTTACAGACTGTATCAGTGATTTGACGCTCGACCTGGAGGTAAAGAATATTGATCTTGGCTACTTTAACTTTACAGAAAATACACAGGAGGTATGGGCCGACCCAGAGCAGCTAAAGCGTGTTATCAATAATATAATTGGAAATTCTACAAAATATATGGATAAGCCCAAGGGCATCATTAATATTCGAATTCAAGATGCCGGGGACTTTGTGGAAGTTTCCATTGAAGACAACGGAAAAGGCATCGACAAAGAGGAGGAGGGACAGATTTTTGATCGCTTCTACCGAACCGACACCTCCAGAAACTCTTCTCAGGGCGGTACCGGCCTTGGTCTTGCCATTTCAAAAAAGGTCATTGAGGAGCATGGCGGAAAAATTTGGGCAACCGGAAAATTAAACGTAGGCACTACCATATACTTTACACTGGTAAAACGTAATGACGAAGTCATCGAGCCAGAAAAGGTAGCACCTGCGAAGCATATTAAATTGAAAGGAACGACAAAAAATGAGCAAACTACTGATCATCGAAGATGAATTGGCCATCGCAGAATTGGAAAAGGATTATTTAGAGTTAAGCGATTTTGACGTAAGCATCGAAACCAGAGGAGATATTGGCTTACAGCGCGCTTTGGAGGAGGATTTTAGTCTGGTCATTTTAGATTTGATGCTCCCCAATGTAGATGGCTTTGAAATCTGTAAGCAAATTCGAAGCGAAAAAAACACACCAATTATTATGGTTTCTGCCAAAAAAGATGATATCGATAAAATTCGAGGGCTTGGACTTGGAGCAGATGATTATATGACAAAGCCTTTCAGTCCAAGTGAATTAGTTGCCAGAGTTAAGGCACATCTGGCACGCTACGAACGGTTGATTGGAAGTGGCTGCAAGGAGCAGAATGAAATTATTGAAATCCGTGGCATCAAAATTGATAAAACTGCAAGACGTGTTTATATCAATGGGGAAGAACGTACCTTTACAACCAAGGAGTTTGACCTTTTAACCTTTCTTGCCGCCAATCCAAATCATGTTTTTACAAAAGAAGAGCTCTTTCAAGAGATTTGGGACATGGAATCCATTGGTGATATTGCCACCGTAACCGTTCATATCAAAAAAATCCGAGAAAAAATCGAAGTAAACACCTCAAAGCCTCAGTACATTGAGACAATCTGGGGTGTCGGATACCGATTTAAGGTGTAAATCGACAAAAAGACAGGAGAATCCGCAAGACCCTCCTGTCTTTTTTATAATTGCTCTAAGCTTTGCGCCAAATCGGCTATGATATCCTCCACGTTCTCAAGTCCCACCGAAATACGAATCAGTCCTGGATTAACGCCTGCAGCCACAAGCTGCTCATCGGTAAGCTGACGATGCGTTGCACTGGCAGGATGCAAAACACAGGTACGAATATCCGCTACGTGTACTTCGTTGGACGCAAGCTTTAATCCGTCCATAAAACGAACAGCCGCATCTTTTCCCCCCTTAATGACAATTGAAATAACACCGCAGGTTCCTTTTGGCAGATATTTTTTGGCTCGCTTAAAATAAACGTCTCCTTCGAGAGCTGCATATTTGACCTGTTCAATCTGCGGACAGTCTTTTAGGTATGTTGCTACCCGAATGGCGTTTTCACAATAACGCTCCATTCGAATCGGAAGCGTTTCCAACCCTAGGTTTAATAAAAAGGCCGAATGTGCCGAAGGGTAACAGCCAAAATCACGCATAAGCTGCATTCTGGCCTTAATAATATAAGCCTGTTTTCCAAAATCCCTGGTATAAACAACCCCATGATAGGAGTCATCTGGCTCTGTAAAATCCGGGAATTTTCCTGTTGTCCAATCAAATTTCCCGCTATCTACGATAACGCCGCCTGTCTGCAGGGCATGTCCGTCCATGTATTTGCTGGTTGAATGAATGACGATATCTGCACCGTATGCGATTGGCTTGCAAAGAATCGGAGTTGCAAATGTGTTATCCACAAGGAATGGTACTTGGTTTTTATGTGCAATCCGTGCAAATTTTTCAATATCCAGCACCGCGAGCGCTGGGTTTGCCAATGTTTCCCCAAATACCGCCTTTGTATTTTCTTTGAACGCTTTTTGGATTTCTTCTTCCGAGCTTTCTGCATCAACAAAAATACACTCTATCCCGAATTTTTTGAGCGTTACAGCAAATAAATTAACCGTTCCACCATAAACCGTGGAGGTCGATATAAAACTGTCACCCGCCCTTAAAATATTCAAAATCGCCACCAAGGACGCTGCCTGTCCGGAGGAGGTACACATTGCACCTACGCCTCCCTCCAAATCTGCAATTTTCTTCTCGACACACTCAACCGTTGGATTAGAAAACCTAGAGTACATATGAGCCGTTGGCATATCAAACAGAGCACCAATTTGTTCTGTGGAGTCAAAGGTATAGGTTGTACTCTGCACAATTGGCATAACGCGTGGCTCTCCATTTTTAGGGGTATAGCCAGAGTGCAGGCATTTTGTTTCGTCTTTCATTTCGTTTCCTCCTTCATCCGATTCACATAATGTTAATTATGATTAAGTCTAATGAATGGCCTTCTTTTTGTCAATACAGTTCTTCCAGGAACTCCGTTGATAATACAATATCACCCACAGCTGCCACAGGTCCTGTCATATAAACAGACTTGTCATCTTCGATTTCAATATCCAGACAACCTCCTGGCATATGTACCGTCATACGCTTTTTTGTGAGACCAAGCCGATACGCCACGCAGGCTGCCGCACAACTACTGCTTCCAGAAGCGAGTGTATAACCAGCACCCCTTTCGTAAATCTCAATTTTTATATTACTTTCATCCATTACTTCCAAAAGCTGTAAATTGATACGATTGGGGAAACGTTCATCACCTTCCACAAGCGGTCCAAGCTCGCATACTAAATCCTTCGAAATAGAAGGAAGCGGGATAACACAGTGTGGATTTCCTATGGATGCGCAGGTAACATGGTATGTTTTTCCACCAAACTCCATTTCTTCTTCGATGACTTCCCGCTCCTCTCCCTTAACGGGAATCTGACCGCTTGAAAAGCTGATATCACCCATATAAGCCCGGAGCCTAGTTCCTCGCTCATTTAGATAAGTAATTCTTACATCTCCCCCTTTTGTGGATAGCACAAATTCCTTTTTCTGAATGTACCCGGAATCCTTTAAATATTTTGCAAAGATACGAATTCCATTTCCACTTTTCTCGGCCTCACTACCATCTGGATTCATAATCCTTACTGACAGTTTGTTGTCGTTCCAAATTGGTCCAATCAATATCCCATCGGAGCCTACTCCAAAATTTCGATTGCATATTTTCTGAATCTGTATTTCTGACAAAGCCCCCTCGTTTCGATTGGGATCAAACACCAAATAGTCATTCCCGATTCCATGATACTTTTGTAGCCTAAGATTCATTTACTTCCACCTTCCTTTTAACATTTTCCTTACTATACCAAGCATTATTTTTTATTTACAGAGCATAATATGCTTTTAATCTTGCATAAAATGCTATATTTCATTACAATAAAAATGAATTGCGAAAATTAATAGGAGCACGAAAGAGACAAATAGCCGTTAAATTCGGAATAAGGAGGGATTTATGGAAGAATTTCTATACCAAAAACGAGGGTTTTTAAAGGAAGATTTTAAACTATTTCACATCAAGGATGCTTCGCTTAACTCCATTGATTATCATTACCATGACTTTCATAAAATATTTATATTGCTATCTGGAAGTGTCATTTACAATATAGAAGGACACTCTTATCCGCTGCATCCCCTTGACATCGTATTAATCAGCCGTAATGAACTGCATCGTCCCCAAATCGATTTTTCTCTCCCCTATGAGCGCATGATTCTGTATACAAACCTATCCGACGACAATATCCTCTCTCAATGCTTTCATGCCGTTAAACAACAGGGAAAACCCGTAGTGCGTCTTGATAACCTTGCCTCTACCCCGCTATATCATAGCCTGATGCAGCTTGAGCATGCACTCCCGGATGAGGATTTCGGAAACAGTCTGTATATGTCTGCTCTTTTTACTGAGTTTATGGTTTTACTGAATCGAAGCATCCTTCATAAGGAGGGAAGTATTGTCTCTGCAAACCTTTCACCCAACAAAATTCATCAGATTTTATCCTATATCAATGATCATCTCAAGGAGGACTTATCAATCGATCAGCTATCTGCTTCCTTTTATATCAGCAAATATCACCTGATGCGCACTTTCAAGGAGGAGACTGGATATTCCCTTCACTCCTATATCACCGACAAGCGGCTTCTATATGCAAAAGATCTATTATTCACGGTATCTTCCCTCGAAGAGGTCTGCTATTTCAGTGGATTTACTGAATATTCCACCTTTTTGCGTGCCTTCAAAAAGAAATATCAGGTATCACCTAGTACCTTTCGAAGGCTCTATACGAAAAACACATCCTTTCAAAAAGAAGATGCTCCTCTATCTTTCGAAGAATAAAAAAACGGGAAGAATCATAATCAACATACGATTCTTCCCGCTTTTTCTTTTCGATATTACTGTGCTAAAAACGCATTGATGTTATCCACTAGCTCATCTACATTGATACCGTGTACCATGCAAGCTTCTTCAAGGCTTTCTGCCTGTGAAGATGGACAGCCTAAGCAATGCATTCCAACACCCATCAAAACTGGTGCGATTCTGTCATCTACCATGATCAGTTCGCCAATTAACATATCTTTATTAATCTGTGCCATTTCGCATACCTCCTAATGTATTCTATAATATGATACCCGGACAAAAGGCCTATCTTGTTACAAACCTTTCGACGCATCAATCATAATTCGTTCGATACCTCCTCATTATATGCCATATTATAACCCCAGTCAAGAGTGCTGCCTTAACACTCTTTTTTCATCTATTTTTCATTTCTTCAAAAATTATAGTTATGTCTTGTAAAATGCAAAAATTTATATTAAAATAAGCGTATCAATGGATAAGGAGGATAAAATTAATGGCACATACAATTAACGATGAATGTATCAGCTGCGGCGCTTGCACTGCTGAATGTCCAGTAGATGCAATTTCTGAAGGAGCTTCTCACTACGAAATTGACGCAGACGCATGTATCGATTGTGGCGCTTGCGAGGGCGTATGTCCTACTGGAGCTATCCAGGCGTAAGAACCACGAATCATAGGATAAAAAAAAGAACTATTTCATTTCAATAGTTCTTTTTTTGTATGTTTTTTAAAGTCGTTTTAATAACACTTCTCTTTCTTTTTCATATCCTGGCTTTCCAAGAAGTGCAAACATATTTCCCTTATAACTCTCCACACCCGGCTGATTAAATGGATTTACCCCCAGAAGATAACCGCTTACTCCACAAGCAAACTCAAAGAAATAAAAGAGCTGTCCTAAGTAAAATTCGTTTTGTTCTGGAAGCTTCACCAAAAGATTTGGTACCTCTCCATCCGTATGGGCAAGTAATGTTCCCTTCATTGCACTTTTATTAATGAAATCCATTGATTTTCCTGCCAGATAATTGAGTCCGTCTAAATCGACTTCCTCTTCCTCAAGATAGATTTCACAAACAGGCTTTTCAATTTCCAAAACCGTCTCAAACATGATACGAGAGCCATCCTGTATAAACTGTCCCATCGAATGAAGATCGGTTGTAAGATCCACAGAAGCAGGAAAAATTCCCTTTTTATCCTTACCCTCACTCTCGCCAAAAAGCTGCTTCCACCATTCACTTACATAATGAAGACTTGGTTCGTAGTTGGCCAGTACTTCCACTGATTTACCCTTGCGATAAAGGATATTACGAATCGTTGCATAACGAAGTGCTTCGTTCTCTTCATATGGCAGGGTAAGACAACGTTCCCGCATCGACGCTGCACCTTCCATCAGCGCAGTAATATCTGCACCGCTTGCTGCGATTGGAAGCAGTCCAACTCCTGTAAGCACCGAAAAACGTCCCCCGACGTCATCTGGAACCACAAAGGTCTCATAGCCTTCTTCTGTTGCCAGATTCTTAAGCGCTCCCTTTGCCTTGTCCGTCGTTGCATAAATTCGTTTTGCAGCTTCTTTCTTTCCGTATTTTACCTCTAGTTTTTTCTTTAAAACACGAAATGCAATTGCAGGCTCCGTTGTCGTACCAGATTTACTGATGATATTCACCGAAAAGTCGCGATCCCCAATCACATCTAAAAGATGAGACAGATAGGTACTGCTAATGCTATTTCCTGCATAATATATTTCAGGAGTCTTACGGATTTCCTTTGACACACGATTATAAAAGCTGTGTCGTAAAAAACTGATTGCCGCGCGAGCGCCAAGATAAGACCCTCCAATACCAATCACAACTAATACTTCCGAATCGCTCTGAATTTTTTTGGCTGCCTTTTGAATCCTTGAAAACTCTTCCTTGTCATAATCAACCGGAAGGTCAATCCATCCAAGGAAATCATTTCCTGCACCCGTTTTCTCAACCAGTGTTTTTTTGGCAGTTTCAACGCTTGCTTTCATCATTTCCATTTCTTCCTGCGCTACAAAACACTTTATTAATGAATCGTCAAAAATAAGATTTTGTTCCATTGTTTAACTCCTTTTCTGTAAAAAGCGATGATTCGTTTACAAATCCAATTCAATCCTATTTTAGCAGACCCTAGAAACGAGTGCAATATCAAATATCTTCTATACCAAATACTCCCTTAAGATGTCTTCAATGATTTTTTCATCTTCCTTTTGCCCTCTTTTTTGTAGGTTCTCCTTCGTGACCGGTGGCTCCGCTCCTCCCTCGTGCTCCTTATGAAAGTAGCTTTTTCGGTAAGCCTCCATTTCTTCGGGCATAAAATATTCATTCTCCAAACGAGCCTTTAAATAATTTTCCAAATAATCCTTCATATAGACTCGTAATAATTTTTGCTTTGCAGCAAAACCAAAGAAAATGTCCACCGCAACTAATAGAATTGCGCTGCATGCTCCCCATATAAATGTGGACAAAATAAGCGCTTGTCCACCATTGGAATAATATGCTCCAATGCTTCCAAATAGTGTAATCAGAAGCATAAGTATTAAAATTTGTCCACCTATATTTTCAAACGTGTATAATGAAATTCCACAAAACTTATAGGTATATACATACTTATCCACAAAACTATCCACATTATGCACACTCATTTTCACTTTATAGCAGGTATCAAAGTGCAGTCGTATCTGCTTCATTAAACGATGCTCACTAGCCCCCATATTTTTAGAAGCCGCGATCAAATAACGGTAGCCAATTAGCTGAATTAATTTTATAAAAAAACCAATTCCTAACAGGATTTCCATTGCATAAATTACTATCTTTTGTTCATAAATATAATGTAGCATATTCCATCCTCCTTGCTTTCTTGCAAACTTTGCTTGCTACTATAGCACACGAACACCTGCTTGAAAAGAAAAAGTGTGCGCAAATCGAACGACAAAATACGACACTTCTTGACCTTGCAAAATGAGCATAGCTAGTATAAAATGAGTAGCATAAAAACGTAGAAAGGATCTTAATCATGATATATAAGACAAAAGGAGTATGCTCCAGCGAAATTCATATTGAAACCGAGGGCGACCTCGTAACGTCGGTTACCTTTATTGGAGGCTGCAACGGCAATGCCAGCGGAATTTCTCAGTTAGTAAAGGGAATGCCAGTCGATGAGGTAATTAAGCGCTTAGAAGGCGTCACCTGCGGCTATAAATCTACGTCATGTCCCGATCAGTTAGCAAAAGCCTTGCAGACCCTTCGGGCATAGCATACTGCAGAAACGGAGTAGCACATGAAACGAATTGTTTTGACAGGCGGCGGTACCGCTGGCCACGTCACCCCTAACATTGCCCTTTTGCCTCGTTTACAAAAGGAGGGCTATGAAGTTCATTATATTGGCTCCTATGAAGGAATAGAACGATCCCTCATAGAGGAGCTTTCTGTGCCATATTATGGTATTTCCACTGGAAAATTGCGGCGATATTTTGACCCCAAAAACTTTTCTGACCCATTTAAGGTTATCAAAGGATATCAAGAAGCTTCTTCTATCCTAAAGAAAATAAAACCAGATGTTGTCTTTTCCAAAGGAGGTTTTGTATCCGTACCTGTGGTTTTGGCCGCAAAACGAAGAGGCATTCCCGCCATCTTGCACGAATCGGATATGACACCCGGACTTGCAAATAAAATCTGCATTCCGTTTGCAACCAAGATATGTGCAAATTTTCCAGAAACCGTACACTTACTATCCGATAAAAAGAGTGTTTTAACTGGATCTCCCATCCGCCAGGAGTTATTAAGCGGTCAAAGGGAAGCTGGTCTTTCCTTTTGTGGCTTTCATGCGAACAAACCTGTGTTATTAATCATTGGCGGAAGCCTTGGATCTCAGGTAGTGAACGATGCCGTTCGGGGGATTCTTCCTTCTCTTTTGGAAACCTTCCAGGTAATACATTTATGTGGAGCAAACAAAATAGACGAAACCCTTATGGGACGGAACGGATATGTACAATTTGAATACATAAAGAACGAATTGCGAGATTTATTTGCTGCTTCTGACGTGGTAATATCTCGTGCTGGAGCCAATGCAATTTGTGAGCTTCTTGCACTGAAAAAACCAAATCTTTTGATTCCTCTTTCTGGCGCAGCGAGTCGCGGCGATCAAATTTTAAATGCTGCTTCCTTTGAAAAACAAGGCTTTAGTCGTGTCTTAAAGGAAGAGGATCTCACCAAGGATCGGCTCTTGCAGGAAGTTCTTGCACTTTACAAAGCCAAAGACCACTATATCAAAAACATGGAAAAAAGCCCTATGACAGATGCCATTGAGACAATTGTGAATCTGATTAATGAGGTATCCCATTAACAAAGGCTAAGGGCTGCTACAATCAATGGATTGTGGCAGCCCTTCTTTCCTACTTTTGAATCGAAACAAGATTGGAGAAATGCTATGAGTCCTTATATGAAAGCTACAAAAATAGCAATTGGGAGCTCTCTGGCAATTATTGCTGCCTATTCCCTTCATCTAAATTATGCTGTTTCTGCAGGAATCATCACCCTATTAACCTTGCAAGATACCAAAAAAGAGACTCTTATGGTTACGCTTCGGCGTATCCTTGCATTCTTTTTATCCTACCTTCTTGCCTTCCTTGTTTTTTCACTTGGGGATTTTACACCCATCTATTATGGGATTTTTTTGCTCTTCTTTACTGGCATTTGCTTCTCCTTCCGCTTAGAGGATGCGATTGCAATGAATGCCGTTCTCGCCACACATTATCTATTGGAGCAGAATCTTTCCCTTATCATGATAAAAAACGAAGCACTTTTGCTCCTCATCGGAAGTGGTATTGGTATTCTGCTAAATCTCTATATACCAAACAATGTAAGGCAAATTAAATCGCAGCAGCGCGCAATTGAGACTTGCCTTTGCAATGTTCTGTCATCTATGGCAGAGTATCTTCATAAAACAGATTCCACTACTTATAACACGCAGGTATTAGATGAACTCCAGGCCAAAATCAACCAGGGCATCGAACAAGCCTATACCAATATGAACAATACTCTTTTTCAAGAAAGCCGCTACTTTCTTCAATATATGGAAATGCGAAAGGAGCAATATCATATTTTAAAGCAAATGGAGGAAAAAATTCAATCCCTTACAAACGCTTCTCCTTATTCCATCGAAATTGCAGATTTTATGCGCAATATTTCCATCACGCTCTCTGAAACACAAAATGCTGCAGGACTTCTACTGATTCAAGAGGACCTTCATGAACAGTACAAAAAACGACCCTTGCCAAAAGACCGTGAGGAGTTTGAAACTCGTGCCACCTTGTACAGCATTTTAATCCATCTACAGGAGTTTTTACTTGCAAAAAAACGTTTTGTTGACTCCCTTAGCGAAGATCAAAAGCTTCGTTATTGGCAGTAAGCTTTTTTATCACTTCTTTTAGTTTTTCCATATCTGCTTCCAATGGCTTCCACCCAATCGTCACGGTATCATTTTTATATCTTGGGATGATATGAACATGCAGATGAAATACCGTTTGCCCTGCCGCTTCTCCATTATTCTGCAAAATATTGACACCATCACAACCTAGAATCTGTTCAAGTGCTGTTGCCACTTTCTTCGCTACTACAAAAATCTTTGCGGCATCCTCATTGGAAAGCTCATAGATGTCTTTTGCATGTCGCTTAGGCAAAATAATTGCATGCCCAAAGGAAGCTGGCGCTATATCAAATATTACACGAAAATCTGCATCCTCATATAAGGTTGTAGATGGGATTTCTCCTGCTGCAATTTTGCAAAAAATACAAGTTGATTCCATAATTTCAAACCTCCTGCTACTATTTTTTTACTATATCATAGTATGAATATGCAAAGAAAGCAACCCTCTTATATTTCCCGCAAAATAAGTCGGATTATGTAAATGAGTTCTGTTTGAGTAAACGGTATATTTTTGTTAGTATTAGTCTAACAACCTAGGACAAACTCAAAGTAACTCAAATTATAAATTACATAAGGAGGACGTAAATGTTTTCATATTCCGAATTAATGGAACTGGACGAGCTATGTAAGGAAGACTCCCGTTTTGAAAAATATGTGGAGCGCTTACGCGAAGAGAACAATCAGTTACTTTCCAAAGTAACCCACGAAATTGGAAATCCATTGACTGTTATCTATAGCACTATTCAGCTCATGGAAGCCAAAAATTCTACTTTCAGACAACAGCCTTACTGGACTCAACTTACAAAGGATATTAAGGATCTATCACAATTGCTTCATGATTATTCTGATTATAGCTCCTGCAATAGCATTAACCTAAAGAAAGAAAACCTATTGGAAATTTTGCAAAATGTCTCCGAAAGTTTTGAACCTGTATTCATCAAAGAAGACCTTCATTGGTCCTTCCAGGTCGCTCATAATATGATTCCGATTATGAGCAGCTATCTTTGCGATGGCATAAAGATACGACAGGTCTTTGTCAATATCTTGAAAAACGGAGTAGAAGCATTAAGCAGCGGACAAAGTCTCTGGATTGATATTCCTCCTCTTGGAGAAACGGTAGAAAATCTAGTACAAGGAACGGATGGTATCATCATTCAGTTTGGTAACAATGGACTTCCCATCGAATCCAACAGCCTCACTGGTATTTTTCTTCCAAATGCCTCAAACAAGGCAGGCGGTTCTGGACTTGGACTTTGGGTTTCCAATCGCATCATCGAAGCACATGGCGGAAAAATATTTGTAAGCTCCGATTCAAGCAAAACTTTATTTCGCATTTGCTTGCCGCTGTAGCGGCAACCTATAAAAGGAAGGGTTCGCACACAAAGTGATGCTGACCCTTCCTTTCTATTTATTTTCTCTATTCTATCGTTACCTTCCTACTACAGCTCTAGCTTCATATCACCAGATTTAATCCAACTTTTCTTTCTCATCCATTCCGATATCACAAAGGATAAAATAGCAGGTAATATTACATGCATCAATAAAATTAATAGTAAGGTAACTGGGCCTCCGCGTTCTGGCGCCATCGTTTGATAGGTCATGATCTGGCCAATGAGTCCACAAGTTCCCATACCTGCTCCTGTTGCATTATTGCTCATTTCAAAAACGCAGGTTGCAAGAGGCCCTGCTATAGCGCTTGATACAATCGCAGGAATCCATATCCTGGGGTTTTTTATAATATTGGGAACCTGAAGCATGCTGGTTCCCAGCCCTTGTGCGAAAAGACCGCCAACCTTGTTTTCACGATAACTAGCCACCGCAAATCCAACCATGTTAGCACAACAGCCGACGGTTGCGGCACCCGCTGCAAGTCCGGATAAATTAAGGATAACACAAATCGCTGCGGAACTAATCGGAAGCGTTAAAAAGATTCCAACCAAAACAGCAATCAAAACTCCCATCACAAACCGATGCTGCTGCGCCGCCCAGTTAATCATTGCTCCAAGCTCCGTCATAAATGCAGAGATGGGAGGTCCTATGATAAGACCCGCTGCTCCGCCTGCTATAATTGAGGTAAGGGGTGTAAGCAAAATATCAACCTTCGTCTTTCCAGAGATGAAATGACCCACTTCAATCCCAATATAAGCCGCCAAAAACGCTCCCAGAGGCTCACCAGGTCCCGCAAGCATTACGACCCCGTCTACAAAAAAAGTACCTGCAAGAATTTTTGCTGCAAAAGCTCCCGTCATACCAGACGCTGCAGCAGATAAAACAACCAGCGGGCTTTCCTTTAATTTATAAGCAACACCGCATCCAATACCAGCTCCTGTCAGACAGGCTGCTGCCTTTCCGATCAAAAAAAGATAATTGCCCACTGCACCCCCGACCAAGTTTCCAAGCTGCTGAATAATCGTTCCCACGATTAAGGTTGAAAATAGTCCAAGTGCCATACCACTTAATCCATCCAAAAAAATGCGATTTCCATATTTTTTCCATTGATTCATTATGATATCCTTTCTTTTGTGTATATACTACTGTCTTGTCACAAGCATTTTTATCATAGCAGTACCTTGTTGAAATAGCAAGTCCATTTTTTCATTGAGAAAAAAAAGATTCCATGTTATACTACAAACGATTGAAAATACTTAAAAGGAGTATTCTTATGTTTCGATTATGGTGTAAAATATGGCACGATACCCATCTTGTGAAGGATCTCGTAATTGAGAACGCAGACCCTACGTTAAGCCGAACCCAAAAAATAATGCAGGCACTGGACGATGCTTGTTATGCTTTTGACCTTTCAAAGCCGATTTGGCTAGATGCAACCATCGAAGAGTTTAAGCGCCACGACAAGGCACGTTTTAACCGCGATAATTTTATTGACAGCATTGACTTTGATTATTTGGAGATTCATGTCATCGAAGAGGATTGATTATAAATCCTGCTTTTTCCTGCCCAAAAATCCGCTTTTCTTCTTTTTTTTCGAAAGTGCTTCCGTCGCTGCAACCTCCTGCCTTACTTTTTGGACATTACGCATCACCTCATCAAACTTTCGAAAGCGTTCCTCCTCCTTTTCTTCCTGTGTCCGAAGCAGATAATCCATTTCCTTTATTACGTTTTCTGACACCTGATTTCCCACATTATCACAAAGCGTTTCATTATTTTCTTTCAATGCTTCTAAAATCAATTCCTTCATGATACTTTTAAATTGCTGCATTTTAGGTTCTCCATCCTTTACAAGCTTTGACTCTTGTACCTTCATAAGAGAAAATGCTCCCAGATGCTCCTGGGCCCTTTCGTTTAACTCTTCTCGTATTCGATAAAGACTCACCTCATCCAGCTCGCAGACCTCCTCTATTTTTGGCAGCAAAAGCTTGATTGCCTTTAAATGAAACCCCTTTTCCTTTAGCTTCTTTATATTTTGAAGCAGTTTCATATTATCCTCCGTATATTGACGGTGTCCCATCTCATTTCGCGGAATATCCAAAGAAAGCTCCTCTTCCCAATAGCGGAGCGCATGCGATTCAACCTTTAAGCGCTTTGCAGCATCTGAAATCATGTAACACCCCTCACTCATTCTTATTCCCTCCTTTTTCGAAAGCGTTCGTTACATCCTTAGGTTATAAAAAGAATGACATTCTTGCAACCAAAACTCATTGACGGAATCTGACAAGTCCATTGTCGATTTTTAAAGCTTTACGCATTGACTTATCGATAGGAAATTCATACAATTGAGGGTATAATAAATCTGAAAAGGAGGAACTACGATGCCAACTGATATAAATCGTGAACCAAAGGATATAAGTGATTATTTTTCATTATGCAATAGTATCATTATCATACTCAATATCGTGGTATTCCTTGTCGTTGATTTAAGTTATTCTTCAACAAATACAGATTGGATGATAACATGTGGTGCCCTCTATTGGCCCCTTGTTTTAGAGAAGGGGGAGTATTTCCGCTTACTCACCTCTATGTTCTTGCACTTTGGTATAGCGCATTTACTAAATAATATGCTGATTTTGTGGTTTATTGGCGGAACTTTAGAAAAGCTGACCGGACACATCCGTTTTCTTTTCCTTTATTTCCTGTCCGGTATTCTTGCAGGCGTCATTTCCATGGGGTATAATATAGGAACAGGGCAGGCTCCCGTTGCTGCTGGCGCCTCTGGTGCCATATTTGGAACGGTTGGCGCTCTTTTATATCTGGTAATCAAAAGCAGAGGTTCCTCCTCTGGATTTTCAAAACGCCAGATGCTTGTTTTTTTGTTTTTAAGCCTTTATGGGGGATTTGCCAATCAAAATGTGGACAATGCCGCTCACATTGGTGGCTTTATATCAGGCTTTCTTCTAGCCTTTATGCTATGTCATAATATGACAGCTAAGAAGTAATCTTTTGCGTGGAGGGACTCTTTCGGTGATGAAAATTAATATATACTACGGTGGACGCGGGCTTATCGAAGACCCGGTTATTTATGTTATAAATAAAATTACGGAGGTTCTACAAGACCTCCGAGTCGATGTGCAGCGTTTTAACCTATATGAAAACAAACAAGGAATATCAACCCTTACTCGTACGCTAAAGGAGTGTGACGGTGTCATATTAGCCGTAAATGTTGAATGGATGGGCATTGGTGGACTGATGCAGACCTTTTTGGATGATTGTTGGCTGTATGCAGACAAAGAAAAATTAAGTTCTCTTTACATGCTTCCTGTCGTGACTTCTTCCACCTATGGAGAGCGCGATGCAGAGTTTTCCCTGATTAAAGCCTGGGAGCTTCTTGGCGGCATCCCATTAAATGGGCTTAGTGCCTATGTGGAAAACCATATTGAATTTGAAACAAACCCTGAGTATAGCTTTTTAATTGAAAAGTATGCTGAAAATTTGTATCGCTCCATCAATCAGAGAAAGAAAACCTTTCCAAGCAGTACACATGCGGTAAAACAAACTTTATTAGTCAATCATACCATTGATTTAACACCGCAAGAGAGCGAACAGCTCTCGGTTTACGTATCCGATGACACCTATGTAAAAAAACAGAAAGAAGACATTGAGGAATTGACTCAATTATTCAAGGAGATGCTTGGCACCTCTGGCGAAAAAGAGGATCAAGCTTTTGTAGCAGATCTAAAGAAACATTTTCATTCCCTGGATGACTTCCATGCCTCCTACTCCATTACCATAGAAGAGACAAAAAAAACACTCGTTCTTGAAATAAAAAACGAAGATTTAAAGTGCTACTATGGAGTCAAGCCCGATGCTGATGTTGTGGCACGGACATCTTATGAAACCTTTGCAAGTATTGTAAATGGACATATGACCTTTCAGCGAGCCTTTATGTCAGGTGCTTTAACTGCAAAAGGAAATTTTAAAACACTACGAAGCTTTGATACACTGTTTCAATTCGATTCGTAGCCATTCATTTGCTGGACTATTTTCCACTTGATAAAGGAGTTTTATTATGACATTTAAACTAAAAAGATTAATGCTTTCCTTCCTTCTAATTGGATGTATGATATATGCCCCCCTGCCTGATATCCATCCCGTTACAGATACCATCTACGCAGCTACTGTGTATCGGCAAAGCTCTTATGTGACCTTATCCATAGGAGATATTGCCACCTTAAAACTATCCAGCATAACCTCGGGTATTACCTGGAAATCGAGTAATAAAAAGATTGTGACCGTAGATTCAAGCGGAGTCATCACGGCAAAAAAAAGAGGAACTACCAGCATCATCGCGACCTACAAAGGTTCTTCCTATAAATGGATCGTAAAGGTTAATAACACGCTATTAAGTGCTTCAAAAACAGGCGATTACGTTGGCTTATCTTCTACCGATCTAGCGGTTCTAAACAAAGCAGAACAAATTATCTTTGAAGAGATTTCCTCTGATATGAGCAGCTACGAAAAGGCAAAAGTGATTCATGATTATTTGGTAAAAAACTGCAGCTACGATAACCGTGTTTACCAAAATATCGCAGCTATGCCAGATGCCTCCTATCATCCAGAGGGCTGCCTCTTATACCAGACCTGCGTCTGCCAAGGTTATGCCGAAACCTACCAACTGTTTATGAACCTTTTAGGCATTAAAAACACCCTGATTAGCGGTTATGCCACCAATGATGCTGGCACCAGCTCACACGCCTGGAACCGCATCAAGCTTGGCAAATACTGGTACCTTGTAGATGTCACCTGGGATGATCCAGTACCAGACCGCGGCGATTTTGTCCAATATGATTATTTCTTGCGGGATGATGCTTTTTTTTCAATTGATCACACTTGGGACGATACTTTATATCCAGAGGCGACTGGTACTAGCTATTTGATGAAGCCTTATAAGGAATTTATTGTTACGAATGATACTGAGGCAAAGGCTTCCTTTGAGGAACAATTAAAAAAGGATTCCCAGTATATCACCTTTGCTTATAAAACAGGAACCTCGCTATCCTTTCCCTTTTTACGGGATTACCACTATAAATATTATGCCCCTACTGAGCGTGGGGACTATACCGTATACGTTGTTGTAATACAATAGTTGTCAATGCTATCCAAGTAGACCTCTGTATTTCCCTCATATTTGGCAGGCAGTGCACATAAGTTAGAACTGTATCCCCTATCAGGAGGCTTTACCTTGCCACAAAACCAAAAGAATTTCAAAACCTATATTCTCTCGTTTGTGCTAGTTATCATGGTACTTTTTCTAAATGGCTGCCACACGAAAAAAAACACCAGCGAAGCAGATTTTGACGATTTTCTAAACCAAATATTTATACAAGAGGTACAGACCGATAGCATTACACTAAATTACACACTAGCCGACCCCGTAAGTTATGGCGTACGTACAAAAGCTCCCACGCTTGGGAGCTTTTCTTCACGCCAGCAAAAAAAGCAACTCGCCACTCTGGAAAATTACAAAACAGCGCTTACCTCTTTTTCCTATTCTTCTCTTACCTCCTCTCAGAAAAAAGATTATGATGTCCTACTCGCTTATTTGAATATGAGCCTTACGGACGAAAAGTATCTCTACTACAACGAAATTCTCTCACCCACCACTGGAATTCAGGCACAACTTCCCGTCCTCTTGAGTGAATATCACATCGAAAGCAAAGAGGATCTCGATCAATATCTTTCACTCTTATCCTGTACCAAAGATTATTTTTCTAGTATCCTATCTTTTGAGGCTGAAAAAGCAAAGCGCGGATTATTTATGAGTGACGAAAATGCCAAGGCCGTAATTGCACAGTGCGAACGCTTTTCGTCTACTAAAGAAAATAATGCAATGATTGAAACCTTCAATACCCGAATTGAGGAATTTGATTGGCTGACAAAAAAGCAAAAAAACAAATATAAAAGCCGAAATCAAAAAAAAGTACTTAACGTCGTAATCCCCGCCTACGAAGATTTAATGGCCGGCCTTTATAATCTGCTAGGTTCCGGAACCAATGACGAAGGACTGGCTCATTTCCCAAGAGGAAAAGATTATTACACCTATTTGATTCATACTTATACAGGATCCTCAAAATCCATACCTGAATTCAAGGAAGGATTAGAAAAGCTTGTGTATGAAGATATCCAAACCATTAAAAAAATACTGCTTAAAAATCCTGCTATTTTGGAACAGCTTAATGACAATCTTTTGCCTACTGGAAATCCAGAAGCTTTACTGGATAACCTATCTAGTCAAATCACAGCCGATTTTCCAGAATTAAAGCAGGTCTCTTATCAAATAAAATACGTTCATCCATCGCTCGAGGCTTATTTAAGCCCTGCCTTTTACCTTAGTCCGCCAA
Source organism: Clostridiales bacterium (assembly GCA_030154385.1). The sequence goes on along the minus strand of JASKJZ010000001.1, from coordinate 35,297 downwards.
TCGACAAAGACATCCAAAATACAGTCTATATCAATACATATGGTCTTAAGGAAAATGCAAGTCTTTATGCAACCCTCGCACATGAAGGTTATCCAGGACATCTCTACCAAACCGTATTTTACCATGCCCAAAATCCAGCTCCCATTCGCACCCTCCTTAATTTTTCCGGATACTCAGAGGGCTGGGCTACTTATGCAGAGCTCTACAGCTATCGCTACTGTGGTCAGAGACCCACCATATGGACGATTTTGCAGGCCAACCATTCCCTAACGCTATGCTTGTATGCAATTGTTGATCTTGGTATAAACTATTATGGCTGGTCCTTTTCGGAAACAAAAGACTATTTAAATACTTTTTCTATCAAAAACGATGCCCTTGTCCATCGCATGTATACCTCAATGACACAAGAGCCTGGCAACTATTTAAAATATGCAGGAGGCTACTATGAAATACTAGAGCTAAAAAAATATGCACAAAAACACATGGGCAAGTCGTACTCGGATAAAGCATTTCACTCCTATATTGTAAGTTTTGGTCCAGCTCCTTTTGATATTATCAAAAAATATATGAAAAAAGAATTATTAAATTGAATTTTCTCACTCCTTTTTTATTGACATTTGACAAAACCAAGATTATACTTAGAGTGGAAAACGTTTTAAAATTGTCAGGCATGGTTACGTTTTTAACAAATTCATTAATTCTCATTTTGCGCTCTACTTTATACCCCGCAAAATGAATTAATATAATCAATCATAGGAGGAATATTATGTCAACAAAAGCGTATTATCCAATCAATGAAATTGGAGCAGGAAAACCAGGTTTTTACAAAACTCGTTCTATCATCGAAGCTGCTTTCTACGGTAATAACGTAGTTAAGGTCAACACCTTAAAAGAAGCTTATGAACTAGCAAAAAATTCACCTGGTACAGTCGTTACTGATATGCCGGTATACCGCGGAGAAGAATTTGGTCTGGAACCAGACGCAAAGGTTTTGCTATTCAATGATGGTGCAATCACCGGACGTTATGCAACCGCAAGAAGAATTGCCGGTGAACCAGGAGTAAACTGTGAAGCTCTTGATAAAGTTGTTATGGATGCCGTATATGAAACTCGTTGGAAAACTATGTATCATGCAGAAGTTTTTGTTGGACTTGATCCAGAATTCATGGTAAAGGCACATCTTTTGATTCCAGAAGGTGAAGAAAACGTAATGTACAACTGGATGCTCAACTTCCAGTATCTTTCCGATGAATATGTCAGAATGTACAAAAACTCCATTCCTGTAGGTGGCGGAAATGAACCTGACATTTATCTTTTCTCGGATCCACAGTGGAATGGTTCTGACCGTCCAGGTGTTGATTTGTCTTGCTTAAGCGATCCTAAGACCCTTTGCTATTTTAACACCAACCAAAACTGCGCTGCCATTTTAGGTATGAGATACTTCGGTGAACATAAAAAAGGTACGCTCACAATGGCTTGGGCTCTTGCAAACCGCAACGGATATGCTTCCTGTCACGGTGGACAAAAAGAATACAATTTAGCAGATGGCAAAAAATATGTTGCTTCTGTATTTGGTTTATCTGGTTCTGGAAAATCAACCATTACTCATGCAAAACACGGCGGAAAGTATGATGTAACCGTTCTTCATGACGATGCTTTCATCATCAACACCGATACCTGCTCTTCTGTAGCATTGGAACCATCCTATTTTGACAAGACACAGGATTACCCAACTGGCTGTGAAGACAATAAATATCTGATTACCGTTCAAAACTGCTCCGTAACACAAGACAGCGAAGGAAAGATTCAGCTCGTTACAGAAGATATCCGTAATGGTAATGGACGTGCTATCAAATCCAAGATTTGGTCTCCAAATCGTGTTGACAAGATTGATGCTCCTGTTAACTCCATCTTCTGGATTATGAAAGACCCTACCATTCCACCAATCGTAAAACTAAAAGGTGCTTCTTTGGCTTCTGTTATGGGTGCTACTCTTGCAACCAAGAGAACAACGGCTGAAAGACTTGCTCCTGGAGCAGATCCTAACGCACTTGTTGTAGTACCATATGCTAACCCATTTAGAACCTATCCTCTTGCAAATGACTATGAAAAATTCAAAAAATTAGTAGGAGATAAAAATGTAGACTGCTACATCATCAATACTGGTGATTTCATGGGCAAGAAGGTACAACCAAAAGATACCTTGGGCATTCTTGAAACCATCGTAGAAGGAAAAGCAGAATTCAAACCATGGGGACCATTCTCCGATATCGAAATTATGGAATGGGAAGGCTTTGTTCCAGATATGAACGATGCTGCTTATGTTGATCAGCTTAAATCCCGTATGATGGATCGTGTTAACTTCGTAAAATCAATGGAAGAAAAGAAAGATGGATATGATAAACTTCCAGATGACGCACTCGCTGCAATCCAGAAGGTTGTGGATGAGTTAAAATAAATCCAGTGTAACAATTAAGTAATTCCCGCAAAAAAAGGATTCCAAATCGGAATCCTTTTTTATATCTTTCTTTAACCTTCCCTTGTTTTAAAAAACGATATCTTATCTTTTAGCTGCTCCATTTCCTCTCGATTTTTACCCGTCTTATCATTTAAGCGAAGACTCGTCTCATCAATCGTTCGAATTGATTGGGCGATTTGTGAAAGATCGTTCGTGGTATCCGAGACGGCTGACGCAGCACCATTTACAGAAAGCGTAATCTGTTCAAACATTTCCCTTAAATCCTTTGCATGCATCACCAGCTTTTCCATCGTATCCTCGACTGACGTCGCATCCAAATCATAATTTTCTCCCGTCCTTACAATTTCCTCATAATCCTTCATCGTCGTATTTCCAATATAGTGTAAAAGCTGTTCCGAAGACATACTTAAATTTTCAACCGCAATTACGACTCCTTCGCTCATTTGTTGAATTTGGCTCGCCGCTTCTTCAGAAGTAGCCGCAAGCTTTCCAATTTCCTCTGCAACCACAGCAAAACCTTTTCCGTGTTCACCTGCTCTTGCTGCTTCAATATTTGCATTGAGCGCTAATAAATTTGTCTGTTCTGCAATATCGATGATACTCGCTGTAAGAAGCTGTATCTGCTCTACCTTCCTAGCATCCTCAATATGTCCCTTTAGTTTCTCTGATATTTGTGTGGACATCTCATATGCTGCCTTTTGAGCCTTCTTAGAATTACCAGACAATTCCTTTGCTCTTACATGGATATCCTTGGCAAGCTGCATATCCGCCTTCGCTTCTGTTTCGATCGAGGCGATTACGGTATATACCGAGGTGCTGGTCTCGGAAATTTGATCCATGGAGGCACTGATCTCTTCCATGTTCAAATGAAGACGATCTACGTTTTCATTCACTTTCTCCACCTGTGCTGTCTCATAGGAAAGTTCCGTCGCTACCTCTGTTGCAACCTCCTCCACTTCATAGATGGTTTGATTTACCGATTCAATAATTACTTGAATCTTTTCAATAAATTCATTGATATTTTTTGCAATTAGTTCTAATTCATCCCTTGAACTTACTCTTACCCTGCTCGTTAAATCCCCGTCACTGGTCGCAATTTCCGCTACTCTTTGATTCACCTCACAAAGATTTTTCGATAACTTTTTAGAAAAAATATATGCAATCACGGCTCCTATTATCCACACAAAAAATGTAAGAGCAAAAACAGCAATTTGCAATTGTTTCATATCCTGATGTATATTCTCTACGCTGCAATCAGCTCCCACGATGGCAACAACCTTACCCGTAGAATCATACATAGGAGCATATGCCGAATATACCGTTCCCCACTTATCTGTCGTAAAGGAAGTATCATATACGGCCTCTCCAGAAAAGGCCCTTTGCATGAAATTATCCATATCATAAGTCTCTCCAATTGCCGCCGGCTCCTCTTCATCTGCATCTAAAACAAAAGCAACGTGCTCCGCATCAATCAAACGTAAGGTGTATAGATAGGTAATATCTCCCCGGTTGACAAAGGTTCTTAAAAATGTAATCATATCCTGATAGGTAGAAGTGGATTCATCCGATACCTGAAGTTTTTGGTGTGCCTCGCTGTCCAAATTGTCTGCGACTGTTTGTGCCATACCAAGCGTATGCTCTCTGCTAAGCTCCAGTAAATAAGAATAAGCCTTGCTATAACACAAAAATCCCAGAAGTATACAGCTTAACGTACTAATGAGGAGAAAAAATAGTAAAATCTTGGTACCAATTCGAAATCCCCTTGTTCTTTGTTTTTTCAAATTTATCGCTCCCTTTGCCCTTCTATATTTTCTATATCGTACTATATTTCACATTTTTTCGCAATAAAAAAAGAAATGTTGCCTTTTGTGTATTTACAACATTTCTTTTTCATCATTTGTCTATTTTTCCCAAATTTCTTCCCAGTATTGTCGTATTGTACGATCACTTGAGAATTTACCTGCGTTTACTACATTTAGAAAACATTTTCTTCGGAAGCTAACACTATCTTTATAGTCTTGATTTACCTTTATTTTTGCATCAACATAGGGAAGAAAATCAAGGAGCAGAAAATAATGATCTGGCTGGTGCCAGCTTGCCCCTTTCAAAATTGCATCATAGAGTTCCTGAAACATCCCGGTTCCCCCATCATCAAAGGTTCCATCAATTAAACTATCAACCACTCTCTTTATTCTCTTATCCTTGCGATAAAGCTTCTTTGGATCATATGCCTTTTTCGCTTTCTCAATCTCATCTACTCGGGCACCAAAAATATAATTATTAGACTCTCCTGCCTGTTCTACAATTTCAACATTCGCTCCATCGTAGGTTCCAAGAGTCACTGCTCCGTTTAACATAAATTTCATATTTCCAGTACCAGAAGCTTCTGTACCAGCCGTCGAAATTTGCTCTGACACATCTGCTGCTGGTGTAAGCTTTTCTGCATACGAAACATTATAGTTCGAAACAAAAACTACCTTTAGAAAATCCTTCACCGCTGGATCGTTATCAATCATCTTAGCAATTTCATTGATGTATTTGATGATTGCCTTTGCTCGAAAATATCCAGGTGCCGCTTTTGCACCAAAGATAAAACAAGTCGGCGTAAAATCTTTGATTCGTCCTTCTTTTATACCATAATAGATATCAAGAATAGAAAACGCATTTAGGAGCTGTCGTTTATATTCATGAAGACGTTTCACCTGTATATCGAAAATAAAATCTGGATTTACCGTAATCGCTTCTTTTTTCCAGATATAATCTGCAAGCTGTTGTTTTTTTAAGTGCTTGATATTATCAAATTCCTTCATGACAATCGGATCATTCGCATACTTTTCCAAATCCGTTAACTTATCCAAATCTGTTATCCAGGCATTCCCTATTTTGTCTGTAATAAAACCAGATAATTCCATATTGGATAGTCCAAGCCATCTACGCTGCGTGATTCCATTTGTTTTATTTTGAAAACGTTCGGGATACAACTCATACCATTCTTTTAAGACGTCCTGTTTTAAAATATCGGTATGAAGCTTGGCAACACCATTGGTAGAATGACTGCAAAATACTGCCAGGCGTGCCATGTGTATCAGGTCTCCATCGACAATATAAAAAGCTTGTTTTTCTGTCTCTGCAACACCATGTAATGTCAATTCCTTAATCAGTGCCCGTTGAAGCATTGCAACATACTTGTAAACATTTGGAATCACACTCTTGAATAACTTTACACTCCACTTTTCGAGAGCCTCTGCCATAACGGTATGATTGGTGTACGCAAAGGTTTCTTTTGCAATTTTAAATGCTTTTGCAAATTTCATTCCCTCCTCTTCCATCAGTAGACGTATCAGCTCAGGTATCGCTACCACAGGATGCGTATCGTTGAGCTGCACCGCATATTCTTTGGAAAAACTCCCAAAATCGCTGCCATAATTTTTTTTGTATCGGCGCACCATATCCTGAAGTGTCGCGCTTGAAAAGAAATACTGCTGTTTTAGACGCAGTCTCTTTCCTTCATCCGTACTATCGTTTGGATATAAAACACTAACAATTGCTTCCGCATCGTTTTTATCCTTCACCGCTTTCTCATATTTTTGGTCATTAAACAAGGTAAAGTTAAAGTCTTCCAAGGCCTCTGCCTGCCATAAACGAAGCGTATTCACGTTTTGGGCTCCATATCCGATCACTGGGGTATCATAGGGAACTGCATAGACCGTCTGATTTTTAAACACAACGGTAACCTTTTCTTCCTCTTTTCGCAAAGACCAGGGATCTCCAAATCGCATCCAATCATCCGCTTCTTCCATTTGAAAGCCATCCTTAAAATATTGATGGAACAGTCCATATTTATAACGAATCCCATACCCATTTAAGCATATGCCGATGGTAGCTCCCGAATCAAGAAAGCAGGCTGCCAAGCGTCCAAGGCCTCCATTTCCTAATGCGGCATCCTCGACCTCCTCTAGAACCCGAATATCTCTGCCATTTTCGGTCATAAGCTCTGAAAATTGATTCAAAAGACCAAGATTATAAAGATTACTATAAATGAGACGTCCAACTAAAAACTCTGCCGAAAGATAGCAGACCTTTTTTTGTTTTGCATCCAATCCCCAGTCACCTTCGAGCACCTGCATAGCTGCCTTTGAGACTGCGTGGTAAAGCTCGATTACACTTGCATTTTCCACTGTCTTTCCATAGTTAAGCGTTAATAGCTGCTCCACATCTTGCTTAAAATGATTCATTTGATACCCCTTTCTTATCGTCCATAAATTGTTGTAAGCTGCGCCAAGTAGGATTGTTCGGTTTCTCCAAACTGACCCTTTTTAAGACGCCACTCCCAATTTCCACCTAAGGTTCCTGGAAAATTCATCCTTGCCTTGTTATCAAGCCCTATAATATCCTGCATTTGAAAAATGACCGTATTTGCAATACTTTGATACCCCAGACGTATAACAGCTTCTCGTATTTCTTTTTTACGTTTTACGTGCAGATATTCCTTTACAAAACGAAGATCCCTTGCCTTCTGGCGTCCAAAGAACCCTTCCATTGTCTCATTGTCATGGGTTCCTCCATCTACGATGCAATTGTTTGTCTTATAATTATGCGGAAGATTTTCATTTCCCGCACCACTGTCAAATGCAAATTCCAAGACCTTCATACCTGGCCATCCAGTCTTATTAATCAGGCGACGTACCTTCGGTACAACCACCCCAAGGTCTTCTGCAATAATCTCGCTCTCGCCAATGGATTCCTTGATTGCTCTCGTGAGCTTTTCACCCGGTCCATACTGATACTCTCCATGTTCAGCCGTTTCACAAGAGTTCGGGATGCCAAAATAACGTACAATCCCAATAAAATGATCAATCCGAATCACATCATAAAGAGCGGCGCTTGCTGCCATACGTGCTCTCCACCAAAGAAAATCCTCCCGCTCCATCACATCCCAGCGATACAGTGGGTTCCCCCACCGCTGTCCTGTCGCGGAAAAATTATCTGGAGGAACACCTGCAATGTGAATCGGATTTTTTCTCTCATCCAAATCAAAGAGTCTCCCATGTACCCAAACATCAGCACTGTCCATCGCAACATATAGGGGAATATCTCCTATAATTTGAATTCCTTTTTGGTTTGCATAGCTCTTTACCCGGTTCCATTGCTCAAAAAATTTATACTGACAAAACTTCCAAAAGCCAATTTCTTCTTGCAGCAACGCTTCGTACTTCATAACCGCCTTGGTCTCCCGATTGCGGATATCCGCATCCCATGACAACCAAGAAGCATCCTGAAAATGATTTTTTACTGCCATATAAAGCGCATAGTCTGATAACCAGAACTGCGTTTTTTCACAAAATGCAAGATAGTCAACATCTTCTTGATGCCTGCTCCTTTGAAATGCGTGCTTTAAAATAACAAATCTGCTCTTATAAATAGCGGCATAATCTACCTTATCCTCCGCCCCATTATCGGAAAGCTGCTCAATTTCCGATTCTTTTAATAGCCCTTCTTCCACAAGATAATCAAGATCAATAAAATAAGGATTCCCCGCAAACGCAGAAAAGGATTGATAAGGGCTATCGCCATAGCTGGTAGGACCAATTGGAAGCACCTGCCAATACTTTTGTTTTGCCTGAACTAATTGATCAATAAAGCAAAATGCCTCTCTTCCAAACGTTCCAATTCCATAAGGAGAGGGAAGACTGCTAATGGGAAGCAGTATTCCAGCTCCACGTACCTTCTTCTTCATTTTTGTTTTGCCCTCCTTTCAAATTTTCGTAAATTTTCGAAACTCTTATTATAATATTATCATTTTAAGGATATTATGTCAATAAAATTGTAGCTTATTGTCTTTTCTCCTGGATAATGCTACAATATTGAAAACAAAATAATTCCTAGAGAAAGGATTTTATATGGAAAAAAGGTATTTAGAGCGTTTAGCAAAGGAATATCCAACAATAGAAGCCTGCGTCTGTGAAATTATTAATTTGGAGGCGATTCAATGCCTTCCAAAAGGAACCGAATATTTCTTTAGTGATTTGCATGGAGAATATGAAAATTTTTCCCATCTTTTACGAAGCGCCTCTGGCGTTATCAAAACAAAAATTGATGATTTATTTGGCGATATCATCCTCCCTTTCGAACGTGAGCAATTAGCAGAGCTCATTTATTATCCAGGACGCGTCCTTTCCGCCATGACACTATCTGGTTCCTCCTTAGAAAGCTGGCAAAAGGTCACCATTTACCGCCTGATTCAAGTATGCAAAAAGTGTTCATCCAAATATACCCGCTCAAAGGTTCGAAAAAAGATGCCTCCTGAATATGCGTATATCCTGGACGAGCTTCTTCATGCCGATAAAGATATCAACAAAGAAGTCTACTATCAGTCTATTATTGAATCCATTGCAAACCTTGGAAATGCAGATCGTTTTATCGAAGCGATTTGCAATCTGATCCAATCCCTTTGCATCGACCGGCTGCATATCATCGGCGACATTTATGACCGTGGTTCTCGCCCTGACCGAATACTCCGCGAGCTATCTACCTTCCCGGATGTCGATATCCAATGGGGCAATCACGACATTTCCTGGATGGGTGCTGCCTGTGGCAATCGTGCTCTAATTGCAAATGTAATCCGAATGGCCATACATTACAATACCTTCGACCTCATTGAGGATGGATATGGTATTAGTCTGCGATCGCTAGCCACCTTTGCTGATGATGTTTACCACGACGATCCCTGTGATTTATTTTATCCCGTAGTATGGGACGAAAACAAATATGCTCCCATCAGCCTTCCCTTAGCAGCAAAAATGCATAAAGCCATCACCATCATCCAATTCAAACTAGAGGGTCAATTAATAAACAAACACCCGGAATATGAAATGGATGAACGAAATCTTTTAACTCGCATCGATTATTTGAATCAGTTAGTGGAGGTGGACAAAACCTTGTATCCGCTTCGAGATACTTATTTCCCTACTATTGATGTTTCCTCTCCACTCGATTTGACACAAGAGGAGGATGCACTTATGAATGTATTAGAAATCGCCTTCTTGCATAGCAGTGCCCTTCATAAGCACATAAAATACCTTTATTCTCATGGCAGTATTTATAAGTGCTTTAATAACAATTTGTTGTTCCATGCCTGTATCCCAAGCAACCCCGACGGCACGTTTTCTTCCATTGCTATAGAAGGAAACGTCTACCAGGGAAAAGCACTCTTAGACCAAATGGAAGAATTTGTAAAAGCGGCTTACTTCTCCCCTCCAAAAGCAGCTTTCCATCAAAATGCGGTCGATTTTATGTGGTATCTTTGGTGCGGCCCAAATTCTCCCTTATTTGGGAAAAGCAAGCTATCTTGTTTTGAACAATATTTCTTGGAGTCACCCTCTGCTAGGAAAGAAACCTTTAATCCCTATTATTCGCTCAGTAACCAAGAGACCTTTTGCGAGAAAATTTTAATCGAATTTGGTCTCTCACCAACCCATGCACATATCGTCAATGGTCATGTTCCCGTTCGCCTCAAGGAGGGAGAATCTCCTATTCGAGCCAACGGAAGACTTTTTTTAATCGACGGAGGAATATCAAAGGCATATCAGTCTAAAACAGGAATTGCTGGTTATACGCTTATCTATAATTCCAGAACATTAAATTTAGCAGAGCATCATACCTATTCTCCCGAAAATGAAACAGAGCTTTATAAACGAACGCCTAAAGTAAGCATTATTGAAGTTATGAAACCGCGGGTTACCGTTGGACACACGGATATCGGAAAAGAATTACAACACCAAATCTTAGAGCTTAAGGAATTAATCCTAGCCTTTCAAGGTGGATTGATAAAAGAGACTCTACCTGGGCGTTAAACGCTTCCGGTAGAGTCTCTTTTTATAAATTGCGCACGAAGTAATATTTTTCCAATGGACACTCCGCTCATCAATCCATCCAACAATAACACCGCACTCTTTCCAAGATCAGTTCTCTCTTGGCGTATTGTTGTAAGTGCCGGTGTCTGCTTTGCTGCTATGGGAAGATCATCAAACCCGATCACACTGATGTCTTCTGGTACCCTAAGACCTCTTTTTACAATCTCCGAAACAACACCCGTTGCAATCAGGTCACTCGCACACATAATTGCAGTCGCTCCATGCTCCAGAAAGGTTGGAACATGGTACCTGGCACAATCTGGCACGTAGTACCCATATTCCATCAGCGCTTCCTCTGGTTTTCGCATAAATTCCTCCATGCTCTGAACAAAAGCAAGCTGCCGCTGTTGCGAGACCATCGAATTTTTTGATCCATTCAAAAAAGCAATGCGCTTATGCCCAAGCGAGACAAGGTGAGAAACCGCTTCACGAATGCCTTCAAAGCTGTCCGTTCCAACATATCCCACATGATTATTTGAGTCGATATAATTGTCAAAAAGCACCGTAGGTACATTTGTTTCATGTAACTGCTTGATCCAATCCTCATGCAAGGTGAACCCAATTAAAAAAGCTCCGCTAAATCCATTCTTTAACATATAAGAATCGTATTTTTCTGCCATTTGAAGCCGCAAATTGGTCGGGATAATCGTAATATCCCAACCTCGCTTGATGGCTTCCTTTCGAAAACCCGTTATAATATCATAACCAAACTGATCTATGCTTTCATAATCCATATTTTCAACAAAGATGCAGATCTTCTTATTTTCGGGCTTACGCATCTTTTTTGTTTGATATCCCATTTCAACCGCAGTATCTAAGACAAGTTGTCTAGTCTCTTCACTAATATCGCTGGCACCATTTAGTCCCTTAGAGACCGTACTGACTGCAATGCCTAGATAATCTGCAATCTGTTTAATTGTAGCCATGGCACCTCCTATTATGCCCGAAATCCTCGATTTGCCTCATTTATATTAACAAATACCTCATTTAATGCATGCTTTCCATAGGTCAGCCCTGCATAAATCGCCTGTGTATTTTGCATGACAGCCTCACTGGTATCTTCTTTTGCAAGTGCTTCAAATGCCTCTTTTAACGGTGTAATCACCTTTTTTATATCCAAAAGCTCCAAGGCACTCTTTTGATAGATTGCCTTTACAATACACCTTCCACAAAACCGATACAAGGACATCAGTTCCATAGAAAGCGCGAATTGATAATTAAGTGATCCCGTTAATTCATGCAATATTTTTTGTGCACGCTTCATATCCTTTAAAAATTCATGGTGTTTCTCATGCTCAAGTGCTTCCTTAGCAGAATCAAGACTATCTAACAAGATCTCATAGCTAATCACAATTAACTCTGTCTTATTGGCTTGGGTGACCCTTGCACTATAGGCATTTAATTTTTCTTGTTCCATATTCTACCACCCAACTTTATTGCAACAAAGACAAAATGGTCTGAGGACGTTCATTTGCCTGCGAAAGCATGGAGACACCTGCCTGCGACAATACATTCTTTTGTGTATAATTGGCCATTTCCTCTGCCATGTCGACATCCTCAATACGCGACAGTGCATCCGTTAAATTAAGTGAAGAGGTATCCAGGCTTTCAATCGAATGATCCAAACGATTTTGATAGGCTCCAAGCTTTGCACGCACCCCTGAGACCTGACTGATTGCTTCGTCTAGCAGACTGATGGCTTCGGAAGCCTGGTCTCCTGTCATGGCATTTAAATTTTCAAGTCCCAATGTCTTGGTAGAAACCTCTGGTATACTTACCGACATCGTCTGTGACTCATTTGCTCCAATCTGTAATACCATAGGACCTGCATCCAATACGGTAATCGTCGCATCCGAAGGTGGAGTAATACTAGAATCAATTTCTACCTTCATTTCAAACCCATTCTTATCGCTGATGGTTGCGGTATTTCCGTTCATAATGACGGTGGTTGTATTGGTAAAGGTCGAAGGTAATGTCGTATCTGGGTCTAACGTAATTTTAGCATCGGTTCCAGTTCGAGTATCGGAAGCAGGGAGTCCAAGCGCCGTCGCTAACGTAGCGTTCGAGCATTGAAACTCCAGTTTTTGATCCGCTCCTGTCTGTTTTGTTGATATCGTATAAATGCCAGATGCATCCTCACTAAGACTTGCACCAACGGTCTCACATAAATCGCGAAGCTTTTGCTTTACAAGCGTAGGAGAATCTCCTTCTGCAATGGTTATCTTTTCTCCATTTAGGGTAATCGTTCCCGCTTCACTTGCCGTTACATTTGCTGCTAAGGTGCTAGCGGCAGTAGCTTTTATAGTAGCAGCACTACCAAGTGCGGTCACCTGCATATTGTAGGCTTTTGAATCCACTGAATCCGAAAGGGAAATAAGCGAAATTTTGGTATTGTTGGAATATGTCTTTCGGTCTACATCTCCATTTAATAAGGTTTTGGTATTAAATTCCGTATCGGTTGAAATTCGATCGATTTCAGTCATAAGCTGATCGATTTCACTCTGGATTGCTTCCCGGTCCTCTGTGGTATTGGTTCCATTTACGGCTTGTACGGACAATTCTCTTGCACGCTGCAGCATGCTTTCTACCTCTGAGAGCGCTCCTTCTGCCGTCTGTATAACGGAAATTCCATCGGAAGCATTCCTGGAGGACTGATCAAGTCCTCGAATCTGCGTTTTCATTTTTTGAGAAATCGCCATGCCAGCAGCATCATCGGCCGCTTTATTAATACGATAACCCGAAGATAAGCGTTCCAAGCTCTTATCAAGTGCGCTGTTCGTACGCTGCAAATGTCCATTGGCTACCAAAGCCGCCATGTTATGATTTATTTTCATAATTTACACCTGTGTCCTTTCTATCTTCCATCATTGAGTGTCTTCGCTATGGCTTTCACAGCAATCTTTGCGACTTGATATAATTGATTCGTCGAGGTTTCCTCATTTTTTTCTTTTGGCATTGCAAAAAGCCCGGATTTTTTATCGTATCCAATGCTAATTTGCCCAACCTTAAGACCAATCCTAGTAAAGCCGCTTTCCATACTACTCTTTGCCTGATTCATAGCATCTAATCCGTCCTTGGAATCACACAAGATAAATCCTTTTATCGCGTTTTCCTTAACCTGGAACTCGCCTTCCATCCTACCCTTTTCGCTATCAAGGTGAAACGAAACCTTTCCACTATCCGAAGTCCCCTTTAGAAGTACAAGATTCATGGTTGCAATTTGTTCGCCTTCTAAAATAGGAATCTGATAATATTCCTGGCTGCTCAGTCGCTTGGCTAGTGCAATGCCATTTGACAAAAGGCGAAGCCGATCAATACTCTCAGTTGTTTCTTCTTTCGTATTGGTTTCATATTCCTGTCGAATCATACGGTCAATTTGTTTCTCTACTTCCTCGTACTCTCCCTGCAGGGTGTCCGCATCCTCCACGGCATCCGAAAATCCAGAAATCACCTCTCTGTATTCATTATCGGCATTTTTATCCATTTCCTTAAAAAAACTTTTTCCCTTTGTAAAAAAAGCATTTGTCGTCACAATATTGCGAAGATTTGGCTCAATGCTATAATTTTCAAGGAAAGAAACTGCCTCCTCACTGTTTTTCGCCGTTTTTCGAAGGGTTTCCAGTTGATAGGCAGCATATTCTTTATCCGCCTGCTTGCTTGCTATCACTTCGGTTAGGGAGTCCTTCATGGTCTCAAGGCTCATTTCCATAACGCCATCCAACCCTTCCGATAATAAGGTCTGCAGCTTTTGGGGCGTCACTTCTTCCATAATATCAGAAAGTATCTCCTGATAATAGGTCATCATCTCTTCTCCTTGTTGATTTGCCTGCTCCTGCCCCGCGGTCTGGCTATCCTTAGAAAACCCTGCCAAAATCTGTACGTCAATACGCTCCTTGGAGAAACTGAGTTCGCTAAGCTCCCCAAGCGTATCATCTACGGTAACATCCATACCCGCTGCATTTTTGGTTCGTACCGCTCCCAAAAGATTTTTAAGTGAGAGCTCTCTTCCACTTTGAAGCAGTGCTCCAATCGCCGCACCATCCGTCTTTTCCACGTTTTGCAACAACCGATAGATTCCGATGTAGCTGCTTTTCTCACTCTCACTTATTCCTTCGGTATGCGAAAGCTTCCATAAATATTCACTGTATTTTTGCTCTCCGTCATCGCCTAACTCTTTTTGTATCGCTGTGGCTTTTTGAGTCAGTTCATCCATATTCATGGTAAGCGGATTGTTGTCTTGGCGAATCAATTCTACCACCACTGGCGGCTTTAATGCATTTATTAAGCGATTGACCTTGGAATCGTAGCTCTTGACTGCATCAACCGAATCCTTTGTTATATCCATCTGATTGTATGCCAGAATACGAACTGCCCTTTCATTTTCCTGATTATCCTCAAGCTGCATGGATTCTAAAAGCTCTGGAATATTTCGGAATGCTTTTTTTATGGAATCGCCCATATCAGAACGAGGCTCTGTCTTAACGGTATCATAAGCGACCTTCGCCTCGTCAAGCGTCGCCTTCATGCTGCTGGAAGCCTCATGAAATTCTTCCAGAGTCTGAATACTGCGGCGATTCAGTGTCGCTCCTAATACATAAGCGGGAGCTTCTCCCACCTCTTTTAATGTTTGTGTAGTCTCCTTTAGCAGCGCAATCTGATTTGAATACGCCTCATAAGAGGCTTCCGAAAAGAGCCCCTTATAGTAATCCGCTTCTAGCTGCTTTAGTCCCTCTACTACTTGCTCCAGGTGATCCGTATCGAGCGTAATTCCCTTTGATAAAAGGGCTAGTCCAGCATCCTTTGTCATCTTTAAACGAATCTCTTCGAGCTTTCGGGTTGCCGTAATGGAAGCAATATCGTTTGAATTCTTTACTTCATCATAAAGCTTTTCATACCCCTCCATTGCTTGTAAAACTTTGGTTTCATTCGTATCATCTAGACTTGCTTCCTCTGGCTTTTTACCCGTTTTCATTGCCGTTATCATTTTATCCAGCAAGAAATCCTCGTCTGCCTTCCCTTTTAGCTTATTCACTGCTTGTAAGGTGGACAAAGATTCCTCCGTAATTGGCAGTTTATTTTCATATAACCATTTCGCATCTTCCATTGCGGATTCCGGATCGGACAACCCTGCTTCATCTACAATCTTTTGAACCTGACTTTTTACTCTCTCAAAATCATTCCCATCAGCCGTCTTTGCAGTCCCTGCAAACGCAGCGGTAGTACTCCCAGAATACTGGCTAAAGTAGATTGCTTCAATCGTAGGTGCTTCCTGATTATCAATCAGATAAACCTTTGCTCCCTCTGATATATTGGTTACCGCTCCTGACATTCCAAGAGCCCCCATCAGACTTTGTATATTTTCCTCCGTAACAGGCATATTGGCATCAACCAGTTTTTGGGCAAGCTTTTTAGCCATTGGATCGCTTATCTTGCACCCAATGGCTATTTTTTTTACCGTATCCTCCATTTGCTCTTTATCTGCAACAAAAGAACGCACAGCCTCCTGACGAAATTCGTAGTTTTCCTTGATTCGTTCCAACGCCTTTGCCAGACGCTCGCCATCATAGGCTTCCATAGAAATTCCTTCTGTCTGCAAGACCCAATAATCTGCCTCTGTCATCTGATTGGAAGCATCCTTTAACCTCTCATCCCCAGACTTATCGCTATTATCTTCCTTCTTTTTTGACTCTGCTTTGCTTTCCTTTGCTTCACCTTGTACCTCTGAATAGGGATCAATTCTAGTTTCATTCTCTCCCTTTGATACAACAACCGCATCGTCTTGCTTTGACGGTTGAATGATCATATCTAATTTATTATCGTCCGTGATTTTTGATGGCGCGAGAAGACTTCCTTGTTTCTCTAAACTCTGAATCGTTGCTACCGTCATAAGTCTCACTCATTTCTTTCCTATTATACTCTATATGTCGGACGATTCTTCAAAAAACTATAGCATTTCTCTTCTCTTTAATACAAAAAATGCAATCACGCATACAATGATAATCAAAAAGCAAATAATAAAAAATCCATAGGGCGTATTCGCAAGTGGCATCCATTTACCGCTGACATTCATTCCGTAGATACCCGAAATAATGGTTGGAATCGCCATCACAAGCGTAATCGAGGTCAAAAATTTCATCACGTTATTCAAACGGTTGTTAATAATGGTAGATACCAAATCTCTGGTACCGTGAATGATATCACGATATATATTGGTCATCTCGATTGCCTGTCGATTTTCGACCATGACATCATCTAAGAGCTCACGGTCTTCCGGATATTGTTTAATTCGCTCATAACGGTTGAGCCGCTCCAACACGAGCTTATTGGCACTTAATGAAGTAGCAAAATAGACCAGGTTCGTCTCAAGCTCATGCAAGTTGATCAAATCCTCATCCTCTGTCGTCTGGCTTCCAACTCGTTTTTCAATTTCACTTCGCTTTTTATCAATTAAACGCAAATAGGCCTGATAAAGATTTGTCGTACGAAGCAAAATCTGATAAACAAAACGCATCTTCTTTTTGGTACTAAAACCCTTCACCCGATTATTATAAAAATTTGATAATATAATGGTCTCATAGGCACAAACGGTTATTATGGCATCATTCACCAGTAAAATACCAAGCGGTATCGTGGTATATGCCCTTTGTTCATTTCGAATTTCTTCAAATGGAATATCTTGCAAAATCAGTGTATAGCCATCCTCCAACTGAACACGGGAACTTTCTTCATCATCAAGAGCCGCTCGTAAATCATTCATATCGATATCAAACCGTTCTGCAACTTCAGTGAGTTCATCCAATGTGGGGGCAATCAGATCAATCCAGACACCCTGTTCATATGCATAACACTCCGAAAGTATCCCATTGTCTGTTTTATATATTTTTTTCATATGATTGATCTCCCTTCTCTTTTTACTTTTTTAAAACGGAGGCATCATCAAGAACAATGGTAAAGGGACCCTCATTTACAAGTGAAACCTTCATGTCGGCGCCAAAGCACCCGCTCTCGACCTTACCAAGCCTCTCTTTACAGGTATACAAAAAACGCTCATAAAGCATCTTTGCCAAAGTTGGCTCAGCCGCATTTGTAAAGCTTGGTCGATTTCCCTTTCTACAATCGGCATACAATGTAAACTGGGATACCACAAGCAGCTCCCCGTCTACATCCTCAAGGGAACGATTTGTTTTTCCCTGCTCATCCTCAAAAATACGGAGCTTTCTGATTTTATCGACATAAAGATCCACAATCTCCTCCGTATCTCCTTCTCCAATCCCTACAAGCACGAATAGACCCTTTTCTATCTGTCCTACTGTCACATCTTCTACGCAAACACTTGCCTTACTCACTCTTTGGATCACTACCTTCACGCTTAGAGCCTCCTTGTTTTTCCTCTCTCTATCCTAACACGTTTCGGTAAGAACCACAAGATTTGCTTTACAAAACATAAAGCAGAGAGTACGATAAAGAAAAAGTAACAGGGGGTTTACTATTTATGAAGGTTCAAAAAGAAGTACACACATTTTCAAGCAGTAATAAGGTCGATACCATAACCTATTATATCTATCGGCCATTACTTCCTCCAACGGCTGTTCTACAGCTTTCGCATGGTATGTGCGAATATGTGGAGCGTTACGATCATTTTATTGATTTTATGACAGAACATGGCATTTTAGTCTGCGGAAACGACCATTTGGGGCATAAAAATAGTGCCAAGGACCGCGATGGTCTTGGTTACTTTGCACCAAAGGATGGTTGGAAATATCTATATGAAGATCTAGCCCATATGACACAAATAATCAAAGAGGAATACCCGGAGCTTCCGATATTCTTATTTGGTCACAGCATGGGCTCGTTTATTGCCAGAGCCTATCTTGCCACTTATGGTTCTATGCTCGATGGAGCCATCATCTGCGGCACCGCTGGCAGTAACCCTTCTCTTTCGATGGGACAGCTTATAATTCGGTTAATTAAACGAGTAAAAGGAGAACGTTATCGAAGCAAGTTTCTAGATAATCTGATGTTTGGCGCCTACAATAAAAAATACACTTCCGTACGAACCAACAAAGATTGGCTCACAAGAGACGAAGTGATTGTCGATCGATATCGAAATGACCCTTACTGCATATTCACCTTCACCTGTTCTGCCTTTTATGATTTATCTCTCTTGCTTTCCTATGTATCCTCTGATGCGTGGTATCAAAAATTACCTAAGAAGCTTCCACTCTTTCTCATTAGCGGAAGTATGGATCCCGTCGGTGATTATGGCAAGGGATTTAGGGAAGTGGCGGAACGCTTACAAAAACAAGATCTTACCGATTTTTCTTACACATTATATCCCGAGTATCGCCATGAAATATTAAACGAGCTTGGCAAAGAAACCGTTTATGAAGATGTCCTGACATTTATCAATTCACATACCTGCTAATTTACATACTTGTTCTTCTCCTCTAACTTTCATAATAATTTAGTAAAAATAGACAAAAGAAAAAGGAATAGAATCATAGGAAGGTGTACTCTCCAATACACGTCAAATGATTCTATTCCTTTTATAAAGTTACCCTCTCACGTTCCCCAACGTAATAAATACAGCTTCTCCTCTTGCCTCTAACGATCTTCTATAGGATATCATCTTTTGTACATTCTGTCAATAGTTTCTTATTTTTATTTTCTTTTTTATGCATATTCACAAATTACCATTCCTTCTTCTTTCTAAACTACATTTTATCTTGACAAAAGCTATGAAAAGTATTATATATAACATATGAACAATTATTCATATATTATATATCAAAGGAGTTAATATGGAAAAAAAACACGCTGAAATTTGTGGCTGCAACACCATACATCACGAAACAGTTGATTTCGTTCTATCCAAGATGCCAGAAGAAGAGGTTTTATATGATTTAGCTGAACTTTTTAAGGTTTTTGGCGATACTACCAGAGTAAAGATTTTATGTGCCCTATTTGAAAGCGAGATGTGTGTCTGTGACATATCCGCCCTCCTTCAAATGACACAATCTGCAATCTCTCATCAATTACGTATCTTAAAAGTAGCAAAGCTTGTAAAAAATAGAAAATCTGGTAAAACGGTGTACTATTCCCTTGCTGACGAGCATGTAAAGCACATCTTTGATCAAGGTCTGGCACACGTTACCGAATAAAGAAAGGAAGCACCTTATGGAAGTCATTTACTATCTAAATCACTTAGGCTGTGCAAACTGCGCAGCAAAAATGGAGGAAAAACTAAAGAAGCAGCCTCAAATTGCAAATGCCATCATCGATTTTGTAAACAAGAAACTAATTATAACCACTATGGATGTGATGAGTGAGGAACATCTGCTCTCTCTTATCACACCTATTATTACGGCAATCGAAGGTGAAGTCACTCTGACCGCCTGGGATACTTATAAAAAAAATACAGCGGGAATCACCTCTCATTCGCACACCTCCCATTGTGAGGATGGATGCTGCACACCAGAGCATTCGCATGAACACTCCCATTCGCATGCACATTCACACGAGCACACCTCATCTGGATTTGCTGCTGGATTTTCATTTATGGAGACCATAAGGGAATTAGCGCCGCTTTTTGTAGGTATTTTAGTTGGGTACAGTTCCATTTTTTTGCTGCCTGAAGGCGGACTTCGTCTTTTGGGTATCCTGCTTGGATATCTCATTCTTTCCTACGAGGTATTACTCACAGCGGCAAAGAATATCCTGCACGGTGAAGTTTTTGACGAAAATTTCCTGATGGCCATTGCAACCATCGGAGCCTTTATCATCGGTGAATATCCAGAAGCTCTAGCCGTTATGGTGTTGTATCAAATCGGGGAATTTTTCCAGGATATGGCAGTTGATAAATCAAGAAAGCATTTGTCCGATGCCATGAACCTAAAAGCAGACTATGCCAATCGAAAGGTAGGCGATCAGATTGAAACCGTCGAACCAAAGGATGTATTGGTCGGAGATATTTTACTTATAAAACCAAGTGAAAAGATTCCACTGGATGGAATCGTAATCGAAGGCTCCTCCTTTGTAGATACGTCCTCTCTAACTGGTGAATCGGTTCCACGTGAAGTCAAGGTAAATGACAGTATATTGAGTGGCTGCATCAACGGCAGCAAGAGTCTCTATATTCAGGTTACCAAAGAGTATAAGGACTCCACGGTTGCAAAAATCTTAGATTTGGTTGAAAATGCTTCCGCTAGAAAATCGCCGACTGAAAATTTTATTACAAAATTCGCGCGGATTTATACCCCCATTGTCGTAATCGCAGCTCTTTTATTAGCCATTTTGCCACCTGTAATTACTGGAACGTATGATTTTATACCGTGGATTTATAAAGCCTGCGGATTTTTAGTGGTTTCTTGTCCTTGTGCCTTAGTCATCTCGGTACCTCTTGGATTTTTTGGAGGAATCGGCTGTGCTTCTCGTAATGGTATTATTGTAAAGGGAAGCAACTATTTAGAGGCTCTTTGTAATGTTTCCTATGCCGTTTTTGATAAAACAGGGACTCTTACCAAAGGAAACTTTAGGGTATCCGAAGTTGTTCCCCGAAACGGCTTTTCAAGGGACGAAATTTTAGAAACTGCAAGTGCAATTGAAAGCCTTTCCACACACCCAATTGCTAAGTCAATTGTTGCTTCCTATCCTTCGGCCAATTTAGCCTCTAAGGTTTCAAACTACGAAGAGATTGCAGGACATGGTGTAAAAGCTAATTATCAGGGACATCTTGTTTTACTTGGTAACGAAACACTTCTTACAAGCAATGACATTTTAGTGCCTGCAACAAAAACGGCCAATGGAACCATTATCCATCTCTCTATTAATGCGCAATATGCTGGTTATATTAAAATTGAGGATGAAATAAAAGAGGACAGCAAAAAGGCCATTCATGACTTGAAAGCAAAGGGAATTCAGACCATCATGCTAACGGGCGATAATGCCGCTACTGCTGAATATGTTGCGAAAACACTCGCAGTTGATTCATATTATGCCCAATTACTTCCTGCGGATAAGGTCGACCAAATCGAGACACTCCTCTCCAAAGCAAAAGAGAAAGAAAAAATTCTATTTGTAGGAGATGGCATCAATGATGCACCCGTCCTTGCCCGTGCCGACGTTGGTGTGGCGATGGGTGGTGTTGGTTCGGATGCTGCCATCGAAGCCGCCGATATTGTTTTAATGACCGACGAACCTTCCCAGCTAAAACGTGCCATTGACATCGCACACTATACTCGAAAAATTGTATCCGAAAATATCGCTTTCTCACTTGGCGTGAAACTTCTGGTTATGGTTTTACTGGCTTTTGGGTTGTCTAATATGTGGCTCGCTATCTTTGCAGATGTTGGAGTCGCCATGATTGCAATCGTAAATTCAATCCGTACCTTACACGCATAAAACACGATAAATTTCACTCCTGCTCAAAGCAAAACAAAGAGGCTTTCCCATCATATTTGATTAGAAAGCCTCTTTGTTTTGCTTTTTTTGTTAATTCTATCTTTTAGTTTAATTTTATTCCTTTTAATAAGGCGCCAAGACCCGTGGTTGCTTCCTCCTCTGAATGATACTCAAACGCAGCCTCCTCAATGTCATCAATTACTTCTTCTTTCTCTTCGACTGCCTTCATACTAAGGCTGATTTTCCCATCCTTAACATCAATAATCTTTACCTTTACTTCTTGTCCTTCTTTTACAATCTCGCCAGGATGTTTGATGTGCTTCCCACAAATCTGAGATATGTGAACCAGACCGCTTAACCCATCTCCAATATTTACAAAGCAACCATAGGGCATAAGCGTTTCAATCGTACCAGTGGTTACAATTCCCTTTTGTAAGCTAGATATTTTTTCCTTACGGTCTCTGTCTGCACGTGCACGCTCTACCTCTTTTCCAGAAAGTACGAGCTTCTTTTGTGCCTCTTCTGCTGTGATAATCTTCACATCAATCGTCTTTCCGACCCATTCATCCAGGTTTTCTACATAAGAAAGACTTAGCTGAGATGCCGGTATAAACGCGCGAATTCCTTCCAAATAGGTAACAACCCCCGCATTTACCGTCTGTGCAATTTTTACCGAATATATTTTATTTTCCTCTTTTGCCTGCTTTAGTGTCTCCCAAGCCAGCACATCAATGGCCTTTTTGATGGAAAGTGAGATGTTGCCTTCCCCATCATCCTCTGCTAATACCATAGCCTTTATGGTATCCCCAACCAAAATATCCTGCTTTATTGAGAACTTCGGATCATTACTTAGCTCTTCAATTGGTACAATACCCTCGGTATAATAACCAAGATCAACATTTACACAGGTATCCGTCACTCCAATTACAGTTCCCGTGATGATATCGCCCTCTGCTAGCTTTTTAAAGGAACGATTAATTTCCTCTTCAAACGACTCCATAGTTGCATTCATTTCTTCACTCATATTACCTATTTCCTTCCCATTTTTTATTCTCTTCACCCTATATTAGAATGAAATGATTCCTATTAAATATAGAATTACAAACACAATTCCACTTAGATTGATCAAACTAAAAACAAATGACACTACCATCCATTTGCTCTTCTTCTTTGTAAAGTCCATTACCTGTTCAAATTTATCGATAATCTCAATTCGATTGGAGGAATAATTTGTTACAACGGGTTCCAGTATCGTTTTATCAAACTCTGCCAGCTTTTCCTCCATCCTTTTTTGGGTCAAAGCCATCTCCTTCACCAACTGATGCAAGGAATCGATTTCATTTATGAATTGATCCTGATAAGGTTTTATTTCATCCAACTCTTCTTTCAGGTAAGTCAAATCAAGTGCCACCTGAACTGCTGCCATTTTATCCTCTTCGCTTACATGAAAGGAATCCATCTTTTTTTGATACTCTTCCAATATCTTTTTATATTCAGACAAAATAAGTGAAAGATTCCGTATCTGCTTTGAGCCAGTTGTACTTTCAAATAAATTCACCGCAACGTCCCCCATTTTCTTGTAATCGTAATTGTTTCCTATCTTCTATTATAACAGGTTCGAAAATTGTGGCAACAGTTAATTAGTCCCCTGCCAGTGTTCCGTAGGCTTCTTTGGGCACTCGGTGAATGGGCTCCATTGGAATAATCTCTAAATCCTCCATTTCTTCTGTCAGATAACGTTTGATTTCTTCATTCAGACCAAGCATTTTTTTATCCAGGTAGGACGCAATCATCGCGCATTCCTTTAGCTCATTCCGTATGCTTTGAGGAGCATTCCCCTCAAATTTGTAGTAGATCTTATGCTCTAAGCTTGCCCAAAAATCCATCGCAATGGTTCGAATCTGAATCTCTACCTTAGTGTTGACTACTTCATTCGACAAAAAAATAGGTATGGTTACAATCATATGATAACTCATATAACCATTATCCTTTGGCTGCGTAATATAATCTTTTATCTTTAAAATATTGACATCATTTTGCTTTGCGATTGCATTTGCTATCTGATAAATATCCGAAGTAAATGAACAGATAATCCGAATCCCTGCCACATCGTTAATATAGCGCACAACGTTGTCAATCGTCAACTCACGATTACAGTGTCTTAGCTTCTTTGCAATGCTTTCCAAAGATTTGATTCGTGATTTAACATGTTCAATTGGATTATAACGGTGTGCCTGCTTGAACTCGCTATTGAGTATTTCTATTTTCGTATTTATTTCCTTTAACGCTGCTTCATATAAAAGAATAGTATGTCTCCATTCCTCTGCTTCATCATAAAAAATCGGTAACTCCATACGTTCTCCCTCTGTAACCACAATTTATGCATCTTATCAATAGTGTACCACACAAATATGAACAAGTATTGAAGCAATCATAAAGTTTTCTTAAATTTTATTAAAAATATACGTAACCTGGCCAAAAGAAATGCGGTCCAGATATTCGATTTTAACCCTCTCATTCGCCTCTAATCTTTGATTATTATGATACGTTCCATTCGTCGAATTTAGATCTGCTAGATAAAAGCAGTCTCCCTCACGCTCGATTTTTGCATGAAAGCGACTCACCGAATCATGATTGATTACACCATCCACTCGCTTTGCAAGTTTACCAACAAAAAAGGGAAATTCGATTAAAGAAATGATTTCGTAGTGGCTTGTATCAAGCGGTGCCAATTGATATTGCCCTTCTATCGATACTCCTTCTCTTTCAAATAAGACAACCGTCCGATCTGGCAGTTCTTCAAGCGGCTCACTTGATATCTCTACAAGCTTTGTCTTCATTTGAGATAGTTTATGCTTCTTTTGAAATAGAAGCTCAGCAACGAGTAGTAAGACTGCTATGAGAATGATGATTGCCAGCAAAAAGCGAGGTATTATAATTGTATTGCTCCACGGATCCCTAAAAAATCCTATACGCAAGACTATATAGAACGCACTCCCTGCAAAAAGAACGCTCGCAAAAAAGGCCATCCATAAATACCAAGGATAGCGTAAAGTCTCCTCAATCTCCTTGGCTTTTCCAAGAATACTTTTTTTCTCTTCTCCTTTTATACTATCCTTATCTGGTATCGAATTTTGGGAGACAACGGCTCTTTCCTCTTTTTCAAGGGGAGCCTCCCTCATCAATGCCTTTAAGTCATAAACACTCCCATTCTTTTCTTTGCTTTTTTTATACAGGGCATACGAAAGACAGACTGCCTGCTCCTTTTCATAATCCACACGATCTAATATAAATTCGAACAGTTTGGACAACTGCTCTTTCATGGACTGGTTATAGCCTGGAATATAGCATAGTGATACGCTTCCTCCCTCCGGGTTCATAAAAAGATAGTTCGGGTCTACTACCACATTATCCTCCAACAACAAATATTTTTTCGCTTCCAAAAGGCCTTCCAGCACACCCTCTGTCATTAAAATAATGTCATCTTTTGTAAGCTTGCATTTTTGATATACCTCTGCGACTGGCTGCATCGAGGTAATATCATAATATAAATGCGTGTCCTGATCAATACGCTTTACCGTTACTGGCAACAGCCCCTTTATTTTATTATTTTGCAGCATTCCAATCTCATACCCCTCAAACAAGGACTGATCACATAATAAGACCAGGTAATTTCGATACATATCTCTTTTATACTCCACTTGCATCATTTAGAATTTCTCCTATACTTCGAACATACTTCATCGGATCATAAATTAGAAGGCTCTCTCTTCTTTGCTTTGTTCTGCGCGTGCCAATCCTCTTCTCTTCGTCGTACGTTACCTCTATTGTAAGCAACCCTATCTCGACCTTCACATAATGAATTGCGGTAATACAAAGCTTGTTTCCAATCTTTGTCTCAATTGCCTCTCTTAGCTGTTTGGTCACAGCCTCTTTCCCATATCGTCGGATATCGTCCTGCGCTCTTTGCATCTCTTGCCTTATCATAACAGTCGCTACTACCTCATCATGCAAAGCAAGACCCGCATATAATAGCATCATAATGATAAATAACAAGATCGGCAGCACAAAGGCTGCTTCTACCGTAAAACTGCCTTGTAATCGTTTTACGCGCATAGAATAACACCAATAAAGCTTACAAACAGAAACGGAAGAAATGGCAGCTCACTCGTTAACGATATTTTTTTACAAAACAAACCAGGGATTGAAACCAAAAGAAGGAGAAAAAGCGCCGCAACAAAGATCAAAAAGCTTAACTCCACTCCAAATAACACCCCAAGACCTGTGATTGAAAGAGCATCCGCCATCCCCAACTTTTGTCGGCTAGCAAAAGAAAATAGGATAAGCAGTATACCTAGTACCGCTCCCATTAGTAAACTCCACCACGTTGGGGCACTTCCAAACAGAAAGTTAAATACTCCTAATAAAAATAAAAGACCAATTGCCTTTAAGGAAACCGATTTAGTCTTGATGTCCTCAAGACTCATCCAAAATAGAGTTCCTGCTGCCATAAGTTTTACACCAATCACGATCCACATCGTTTACATGCCCTCCATGTCTTTACTTGTTCAAAGGGTACCTTATATACCGTTCGCTTTAATCCAGAACAGTCCCTGCGGCAATGAAAACGATTGCCCTCCTGCGTTATAAAATATAGGCTTCCCTCTTTTCCTTCATTGGGTTCCTTTTCTTTCATACAATGCTCACAAGGATAGTATTTCGCTCCCCCCTCGTTTCTCTTCCAGACAAGATCTTCTTTTGATATCGTAGAAATACGAAGGCGCAGGTGTGTACATGTCTCACTTTCGTGATAAACCGTTCCCGTATCCGTAATATATACATATCGTATCTCCTCCTTTTCTTTGTTATCGGATTCTTTCGTTTTGTCTCTTCCCACAAACAAGCGGGTTTTAACCTGTTGCTTTACGGGAAGACTAACGTGGTTCCAGAGCGGAACAGGAAGTTTCATCCTATAATTGGCAACTAACGTCAAATCTTCTCCCTCATAGGAAGAACCTGTCAGCAATACAAGACCTCCCTCAATACAGGATTCTCCGAAGTAATCTGATTCCAGATTAGCCATAAATACAAGTTGTAAGGCTGCCACGCTCTTCTCCTTTTGCGAAGCATAGCCTGCCAGTGACATCTGATTTGCTGTTTTCGTAAGTGACATCTGAATTTGATGCTGCAGGGAAAGAATTGAAAATCCCTGCAGCACTCCAAAAAAGAAAAAGAGAAACAGCGGCAATACCATCGCCGCTTCTACTGTAATGGATGCTTTTTTTAACATATTATCCTCTATCCTGGATTCTGCATATGGGTATCCTCTCTCGCTGGTGGAGTTTGATAGTCTTTCGCTTTAAGGGTATGTGCTTGTTAATAGTTTCCTTTCATAAGTTCAAGAGAGGATACCCCTACGCAGAATCAAACCTATAAAATTTAATAGGAATAAGAAAGTAAAACCTCTACGTTCTTTTCATCCGGATATGTATAAAGAGCCTTCACCTTCATTCCAAAAATGCCATTTTCCAAAGAAAAGGAAGTATCATACTTCTCCTTCATCGTTCCTTCAATCAAAGCAAGGGAACGACTCAGTAATATCTCCTCCCCTTTTATGAGAAAAAGTACCTTTAATGCATCCGGATAATCATAAGAAGCTCCTCCTCTTCTTTGGTACTTGGCGACTTTATCCTTGATTAGACTCCTGCCAAAGATAAGCAGTTCTTCATAGCTTAGTAAAAAGCTTCCCTTATCCTTCATAATGGGAATCTCTTCTCCTTTTAACAAAAGTGCTAGTTCAATGATGCCCTCCTCCATTGCATAACAAAGCAGGATAGAGGTTTTTACCACCTCGACCAAGGCCTCCATCCCCGTATATCCAACGAGTGCAAGCGCGGTAATGTATGCCTTGTTCGAAATCTCTTTATCGAAAACCAACGCTGCAAAATTTATCATAGTCCGTTGCAGCAGTAATTGCTCTAAAACATTTGCCAACGCTTCTTTTTCTGTTTTGCCCCCAGCCAACAAATATTCCTGTTCATAGTGATAAACTGTCTCTTGACTGGAACAATAGTTTGAAAAATGTGTTTGCAGATATGCGTTCTCAAATAACGCATCACTCGCTTTGGAACGCGAAGTAGCCTGGTAAGCTGCAAGTGGTTCTCCCACACTTCCTACATCGTCTGCATCCATATTTTTCATCTGTTTACTTATCGACATCCCGGTTTGCTCCTTGCTGCCTTGAAAAAGCAGTAATTTCTGTGGGAGTTCCCGGTTGTATAGCTGATTCTCATCTTCAACGACAAGAGATAATAAATTGGAACCAATGCTCTTTTGCAGAAGCTTCAAAGGATTTCTTGGTTTCTCAAGCGTTAACTGCCCATACTCAAAATGAAGCGATTGAATTTGATAGTTTTGAAGCATCACATAAGCTTCCTCCTCTTGACACTCTTCTAGATACTCCTCTAAAATAAGTTGATTGGACCGCAAGGTTCCCTTCATCTCAATCACTTGTGCATATAAGCTTTGAGATTCAACATCAAACGATTGATTCTGTTCGAGCTGCTCAATATCCTTTATCACCTCTTTAATTAGGTAGAGCACTCTTCTACATTTCGAAACGCTTACATCCTCATACGAAATATAAAAATCCTGGAGCTTCTCCCATAATATGGATTGGTCGACTCCTACTGCAAGCGGCGTGATTTCTTTGGGAGATATTTGTTTAATAAAGCTGCTCTCTACTTGCACTTCCCCATTCACAACCACCGCCCCTTCAATCCTTCGAATAATCAAAAGAAGTCTTTTCTCTAGTTTGGCTCTGTTTTCTAGCTGATCCAATGCTTCCTTCTCTTTTGTGACCGCCTCTTGATTTTGTTGTTCCTCATCTCTTGCCGCCTCTGCCTTCTCAAAAAAAGCATCCGTCATATGATACTTCATGTAAGCAATCATCTGATTTTTATAGATTTCCGCTTGATTGTCCAAAAACGGTGTGGTTTCTTCTATAGAGAAAAACGCATTTGTATGCGAAAGAAAAGGTCCCGTCGTATCACTTTGGTAACCCTCAAGCGTTGCGGTAAGCGCCTCCTTTGACTCCCCCTCCAGCATAAAGAGGTGATACGAATCCCAAAGAGGTCTGCAATAGTTGGTATACAAGCCTTGCATGGACAAGTGCAGACTATTTTCCCCATACCATATGCGAACCGCACTCTGTGCAGAAGCTATGGCCGCAACAAAAAAAGAGAGTAAAATCAGTAATAACAAGCTAAGAAAAACCGTAATCTGCCCTTTTGCGGGATTTAATCCACCACCTCGCCTATTTTCTCTAAGATTATCCACACTAATCCCCAAGTACCTTTCCACTATCACTATCAATGGTATCAAATATCTTCTCCACCAAGTCGGTAATCCGGTCCTTAAAAATAATAACGAGCGCAATCAGCACCACCAAAATAAGAATAATTTCAACGACACCAATTCCTTCTTCCTCTACTAAAAATTCATTCCATTGTTTCATATACTTCCTCCTAATGATAAAATAATTAAAATGATAAAAATGCTGGAATCATGATGAGCGCCATGACCAGTAATAATTGCAAGAGCATGGGAGCTAAAAGCTTTGTTCCTGCCTCTTCTCCCTTTCTTTTGGCTCGCTCCTTTCTTTTTTCATAAGCCTCAACTGCCTCCAATTCTAATAGCCCTAATATATGGTTGCTTCCCTTTCGTACATTTTGTGCAAGAAGGGTACTAAACCTTAGATACGTCGAACACTGTGCACGTCTGCCAAACGCTTCGTAAGCAGCAATACCAGATTTTCCATTTTTGATTTCCTTTTGCATCCGACATATTTCCTCATAGGCATACCGCTTTTTTAAAGGATTCTCTGACACCTGCCTTTGATAGGAAACGCGAATTGTCTCAAATGCTCCGTCAATGGTCATACCCGCTCCAAGCAATAGCACTAGCTTATTTACAAGCCCTGGATAATCCATCATCATCTCCTCTTCTCTCTTCTTTTTCATAGCAGAGAGTTCTTGCTCGGATTGCTTCCCCAATAAAAATCCTGTCATAATTGCCAAAAGAAAAAAGAGAATGGATGGATTTTCTTTCTTTTCCTGATAGGTAACCTCCTGCCCCATGATTTTATCAGGAAGCGGCACATAGGCTTCCTCTTTCGTAGTCCCTAAAATCTGGTTAAGGGCACCCTCCCAGCTTTCATAGAACAGCTCTGCCGCAGTTTTTTCTGTTGCACGCACACAAAGGTCGTAGGAAACAGCTTCTTCAAAGTCTCGGTATTTAATGACCGCCTGAATGGTTATATTATCCTGTTCTTCGGCCAGATTTTCTTCCGAGATGCTTCCATCCTTATTAATAATCCCTTTTTCGTCTAAAATCCAAGAAACCGTCATACTCTCGTCCTTAATTGTCTTCACCAAAGAAAGGGGATAACGAACGTCTTCCCTGCTTTCGTTTTCTCCTAAAAAGACAAGATCAAGGTATTCCTTTGCTCTTGTAAAAGCTTTGGTTCGCTCCTCCTCGTCATACTCCTCTTCCTCGATTTTGATGGTATACTCTTTTTCTTCCATTCCCTGACTTCCCACCTTTATCGTGTACGAGGTACTTCCCTCGGATGGTTTGGGGCGGAGCAGCGTATTTTCTTTTAGAAAAGAGTTCCCTTTGGAACATACACTAAGCTCACGAACCATTCCAAGAAAGAGAACGAGTAAAATGCCAATCAATACTTTATAATAACGTTGCTCTCTTAGTTTAAGCATTTTCTCTTCCGGTTCCTGCGTGGGAAAAAGTATGGAAACAAAGGAAAGAATACGAATTTGTTCCTTTTCCAAGTATGCCTTTCTCCATCTCTTAAAAAAGGGCAGTATACTATGATCCTCTAAACGAAACCCCTTCTTTCGATAATGAACGAACATCACAAATAAAATTAAAAAACTAACCGTGCAAATAAACATGCTTTCACACCTCGATATCCACAATCTTTTCCGCTAAAAAAACAGAAAGACCATATAGAAAAAGCGAAACACTCATAACCAATATCCCAAAATAATTATGATATAGCGCATCCAAAAAACCTTTTGAAAAAATGCGAAGGTAACCTAAAATACCCATTGGAATCAGCATCATAATATTTGCCTCCATCTGCTTTCCTGCAACTAAGGTCTGAATCTCACGTCGGATTTCAATTTTATCGTTAATATTTTCAGCCGTCTTGCACAGAACCCCCAGAAAATTTCCTCCTGATTTTTTTGCAATCACAAATACTTCCGTAAAGCTTTGTATATCCTCCAGATTACTGCGTCTTGCAAAGTCCGAAAGTAAATCTTCAATCCGCTGATTACAATGAATCTGTTGGTTGATATAGATTAATTCCTGCATGATATCGCTTTCATTTGCATAGAGTAGGGATAAATCCCTTTGCGCCTCTACAAAACTATTTTCAATCGAATACCCTGCTGTTAGTGCAGACACAAGCGCATGCAGCATTTCTTTAAAGGCCTGATTTAGGACTTCGCTTCTTTTCTTTCTTTTTTTCGCAAGATCCCGTCGATAAAGTAAAAGTCCTATCGGCGATAAGATAAGGAAAAAAACTATATTGTCGTAGAACAAATAGGAAAGAGCGGATAGCAGAGCCACACTATAGCCCATGAGAAGTAAAGCATCCTTCTTTTGGTAGGTTACACTACGATAATCAATCATTCCATCAACCCTGCTCTTACAAGCTTTTCCAACCGCTTTAGAGGATGCTTGGTTCTTACAAGTCTTCCTTCTATTCTCTCAATTTCCCCACAGCTTTCGCTCTCTTCACTCTCTTCATAGCAAAACAGTGGATTCATCATAATTTCTCCCTCCTCCATCCCGATTATTTCCACAATTTCCAGAACCCGTCTTGATTTATCCCGTAAGCGCCCCAGGTGAATCACAATATCAATTGCTGAAACAATTTGCTTTCTTGCAGACAAAAGCGGCATATTCATCCCAATCAGACTTAGTGCCTCCAAACGGCTAATCATATCCTTCGCACTATTGGCATGTCCCGTCGACATACTTGCAGCACCTGTATTCATCGCCTGAAGCATATTGGCGACAGCCTCTCCATCCCTTACCTCCCCAACGACTAAGCGATCAGGCCGCATTCGTAAAGCTGCCTTAATGAGATGCTTCATTGTAATTTTTTTGCTCTCCTCCATGATGCTTTCCTTTGTTTCCAGACGAATCAGATTGGGAATTTGTTGTATTTGCAATTCAGCCGAATCCTCAATTGTAATCATTCGCTCATCCTCTGGCACATAGTTTGATAACACATTAAGCAACGTTGTCTTCCCAGAGCCAGTGCCTCCGCTCACAAAAATGTTATAGCGCGAAACCACAAGTTTTTGTAAAAATATGGCCGCCTCCAGAGAAATTGCGTTCCATGCTATTAACTGCTCCATCGTAATCGATTCCTTTGGAAATTTTCGAATTGTGACAGCAGGTCCGTCCAGAGAAATCGGAGATAGCACAACATGGATACGCGAGCCGTCGTATAATCTTGCATCAACAATGGGACTTGATTCATTGACCATACGATTGCAACGAGATACCATCTGTTGGATAACATCCTCCAGCTTTTCTTTCGACTCAAAGGTCTTATCCCATTTTTCAAGTCTTCCGTCTCGTTCGATAAAAATGTTTTTCCATCCATTAATCATAATTTCCGATATGGTGTCGTTCTCCAGTAATTCCTGTAATACATCATATTTTCGTATGGAATTAAAAATCTCCGACACAACTCGCTGACGCTCCAAAACAGGCATAAAGTGTTGCTGGCAATAAGAAGTTACACACTCTTCAATAACAGACAAAATCTCCTCATCCTCCAGTTCCCCAAGGCATGCAAGGCGTTTCATAACAAATTCCTTCATTTCTAGCTTTTGTTCATACGTATTTTCCATCTGCTGCTCCCATCCATCCTTGTAGCTTGCAAAATTCTGCCTCGTGATTGCCTTCCTGCCAAAATCGCTTGTTTTGAAATTTCTCATACTCAGGTATTATGACGGAACGCATACGCTCATATAACACCTCCTTGTTCTTGCAATGAAATAACTGTTTTAAAGCCTCCTGCTTATCAAAGCAGCTCTTCTGGTTTCTTTTCACCTCATATATTTCCTTACAATGCTCCAAAAGATAAAACATCCTGCGATCACAGACTCCAAAGTCAAAAACAATATATTGATAAATTGCGGTGCCATACAATTCTTCCATCAAAAACTCCAGATCCGCTTCCGTTATCTCCTCCAAATCCTGATAACACAGCACGGGTTTGATACAATCCACTTCTCCAAAGGAGACCGCCAAAGATTGTATCTTTAAAAGAAGTGCATTTTTTCGCTGCTTTACATAATAAATAACATCCGATAGGTTTCCTCCCTGTGACTCCTCGAGAAAAGAAGTCCCCAGTGCCTCAAAGCTTATGTAAAGGGTTCGCCCCTGCTTTGCCAAATACTTGGAAAGCAAAAAGGAAAAGGTCGTTTTGCCACTTCCTCCGTTTGCAGATACAACCCCATAGCAAGAAACCGCATCTACTGTCTGACCATTCTTTTTTCCCTTTCTCCCATCTTCCTGGCAAGATTGTATGCTAGACAGAATACGTTCTGCGGATTGGTATTTAAAAATACTTGGATACATACCCTCTACACTGCTTTCTTCCTTCGACAAAAGAAACCGCTCTTCAATTGCAGCTTGCCCGTTTAAAGCTACTAATGCCTCCTCTGCTATCAAAAGCAGATCCAGAGAATGCTCGGCTAAATATGCGTTTAGTGTTTCCATACTTGTAAACACGCGTAGCTGGTAC
Source organism: Clostridiales bacterium (assembly GCA_030154385.1). Next base: position 1,657 of record JASKJZ010000001.1, on the reverse strand, counting down.
GGAAATGCTTCGATTTGATTTAAGAATTCCATCAAGTTCATCGAATATCCCATCTCATAATCAAAGATACCTCCTAATTTCTGTTTCAAAATACTCCTTTCCCAAAAAGCCCAAAAAGAAACCCCACATGAGCCAGTAATATTGCGATGGAAAAATGAATTACCATACTCGTACCGTCTCGTTTGGCTACATAGTACTTTTTATATTGTTTCGTTTTCATACATTCTTTTACATAATGGAATAAATATTGTACCCGAAGGGTAAGATTCCGATAACGGATTAGTTTAACAATAGATAGAATTGCTCCAAATAGAAAAGAAGCAAAAATAAGTGGAAGAATCTTTTGATATCCATAAAAGATACCCAAAACTGCCAGAACCTTTGTATCACCTGCCCCCAGAACACGAATCGTAAAGAGCGGCCACAAGACCAAAAGGGCTAGGATAAATCCAGCCAGTCCTTGCATAAAAAAACCAGTTTTTAGTACATATAGCAGTGCTAGCGCAAGTCCTGCAAAAATAATCTCATTTCGTATCTTCCAGCAGTATAGATCACTGCATACAGCAGCGGTTAAAAATAGTGTAACCAGTATGACTTGTATTTTGTCACCATCTCCCCTCTTTTGATTTCGTAGCATTTATAAGTACGATTATCGCTTGCCTTCTTCATCATATTATCACAAGTGTAATTTGTTGTCAAATACTATTTTTATTTGTTTATATTCTGGCATAATAGCAGGTTATTCCATAAAGCATGAGAAAACCCGGCACTCCTAAAAGTCCTGTAATTACAAGTGTCTCTTTATTGATTCCAACGGCAACTCCTGTAAAAAAGTAAGAAAGAATAACATTTGCTGCAAACATACCGATTGCACCGTATACCATACGCAGCAGTACATTCCCCATCCATTTTAAAATTTTTTCCATCTCTTTCTCCTTTTGGCATATATTATCAATTCACGGTTATACTGTTAGTAATACCATATTGCAAAGGAGCGAATTCTATGCGAAAAAAAACAAATTCTTCATTACATGAACAGGAGAAGCTGCTATTTGAGGAGCTACGTAAAACAAAGCTTGCCCTCGACTGTGCAGACTCTAATTTCCAAAATGCCACGGATCCTGATTTAATTGATTGCTCGATTTATGAACTAAACGCCGCACAACACCGCTACAAAGTACTTCTTCGCCAGGCCAAAATCCTTGATCATGCCAAACAGATGTCGGTTCAGCACTAAAAAAAAAGCCAGATGGAACGAAGACTTCTTGTTCCTTCCGGCTTTTTTTAATGCCTACTCCTCGACGGCCTCAAATCCAAGATCATCAAGTTCCTCTATTGCAGTCTTCACACAGTGATCACAACCATCTATGCTTACGGTCTTATTCTCCAAGGAGACCTCAAACTTTAGCTCTGCTGCCGTAAGTGCCTTGGTAATACGATCCACACATGCGTTACAATGCATATCTTCAACCTTTAATACACGCATTTTATCACCTCCTTTCAAAATACTGAGAATGTTCGGAAACTCTGTGTTCCTTGTATTCTCTATGTTTTTTGAACTTCCTAAAATCTATTTCACCTCAACATTTTTGCATATTTTTTTTAATAAAACACTTGACAAATGTATAAAAATTTGCGGCGAAGCCCTTAAATATAT
>JASKJZ010000031.1 GCA_030154385.1 Clostridiales bacterium | reverse complement strand
ATTATTAGTACGGGAAACTATGTGGATGATATTGATACCGCGGTGCAAAATAAGAACCAACAGCTTAGTAAGGAATTCAAACGTAAAAGCATGGAAATAGCGGGGATTATCCTATTATCCTTAGTTGGTATGTCCGTGGTTGCGATATTTGTTAGCCGTGGAATAGCAAGTCCAATTCTTAAATTGGTTGAGGCGTTTGAAAAGGACGAAAATGGTCAGATTCGAATTCAGGAGACGCACATTCGTTCAAGGGATGAAGTGGGTAAGTTGGGAAAAACCTTAAATGTATTGTCGGAACAAATTCGAGAATTTATTAATGGTGTTGCAGCAGAGTCCGAGCATGTTTCACAGTCCGCCATTTTGGTGCGAAGCAATATTATGGAACTCAATCAAGAGATAACGGAAATATCCGCTTCTACACAGGAAATCGCGGCTGGTGCAGAAGAGACAACGGCTATTTCACAAAATATGAGTGAGCGATCCGCGCAGTTATTACATGCTTCAAAGGAAATGAAAGAAGAGGCCAGACAAGCGACTAATTCCGTGCAGGAGATGAATCATCGCGCGGATCAGTTAAAAGCGGAATTTGAAATGGCGGTTGAAAATAGTACAAAAATTATGAATGAGGCCGAAATTAAGCTGACAAAAGCAACGAAAGAGGCGCAGGCGGTCGAGCGTGTGAGTGAATTGGCAGACATTATTGTGCAAATTACAGAGCAGACCAATTTACTGGCTTTAAATGCGGCAATTGAAGCGGCAAGAGCGGGAGAAGCAGGAAAAGGATTCGCGGTTGTTGCAGAGGAAATCCGTAAATTGGCCGACGATTCAAAAGAGACCGTAGTAAAGATTCAGGAGGTTATTTTACAAATTGTTTCCGGTGTAGATACACTGAAGGTAAATGCAAACGAGCTTCTATCCTTTCTATCTACCGATGTGAAACGAGATTATGAGTCCATGCTGCAAGCCTCAGATGCCTATTCATTGGACACAAGGCAGCTAGAGGGCGTAGTGGTTGGATTTACAAAACGTGCAAATGAGCTGGAACGCGCGATGGAGGATATGGCAAAGGCAATGGAAGAAATATCAATTTCTACCTATGAAGGAGCTAAAGGATCTGGCAACATCTCGCAAAGTGTAGAAACTGTTTCGGTTCAAACGGAGCAGCTGCTGACTCAAGCAGAAGTATCCAGTCAATATGCAAAGAATTTGCTGCAGCTAATCGGAAAATTTAAGGTGTAATTTATTAGAGGCGTTTTTAAAGCGCCTCTTTTCCTACTTGACAAATAGCTTATTTGTGGCATATTATCTATATATTACATAGCCTCATAGCACTTGTGAGTGAGACTATTTTGTAGTAGCGATGAAAAGGGATAGTATATCTTTCCTTTCTATTTCAGAGAAGAAGCCATTGGTGCGAGGCTTCCATAGAAACAAGATAGAACCTGCCTTGGAGCTCCGAAAGAAATTTCGGCGTAAATCCGGCGTTAGCGGATACAAAAGAGAATCGTAGTCAATACGGTTAATAAGGGTGGTACCGCCGAAGTCATTCGGTCCCTTTGGGATCAGAACGGCTTTTTTTGCGTGAAAGCATTGAGCCGAGCAACTCCGAACCAATAGGGAAAATTCTGCTTGCAGAAAATTTTCCCTATTGGTTCGGAGTTAGTGGGCGAAAGCCCACGATGAGTTTTTTGCACCGAAGGGGCAGAAAACGAATGCTTGCACCGAAGGGGCAAGAAAAACGAATGCTTGCACCGAAGGGGCAGAAAACGAATGCTTGAGCCGAAGGGGCAGAAAACGAATGCTTGCACCGAAGGGGCAAGAAAACGAATGCTTGCACCGAAGGGGCAGAAAACGAATGCTTGCACCGAAGTCGTTTCAAACATAACCAAGAAAAGGAGAAAATAAGATGGCACAGGATAAAAAATTAGTAGAAGCAATTACCTCCATGGAGGAAGATTTTGCTCAGTGGTATACGGATGTTGTAAAAAAGGCAGAATTAATTGACTACTCAAGCGTAAAGGGATGTATGGTAATCAAACCAACCGGATATGCTATTTGGGAGAATATTCAAAAGGAGCTGGATCGACGGTTCAAAGAGACGGGTGTCGAGAACGTCTATATGCCAATGTTTATTCCAGAAAGCTTATTGCAACGGGAAAAAGATCATGTGGAAGGCTTTGCGCCAGAGGTTGCATGGGTCACACATGGCGGCTTAAGCCCACTACAAGAGAGAATGTGTGTAAGGCCTACCTCTGAAACGCTGTTCTGTGATTTTTATGCCAATGAAATTCAGTCTTACCGTGATCTTCCAAAGCTTTATAACCAATGGTGTTCCGTTGTTCGCTGGGAAAAAGAGACTCGTCCATTTTTACGCTCTCGTGAATTTTTGTGGCAGGAGGGGCATACCGCACACGCCACAGCCCAAGAAGCACAAGAGAGAACGGAGCTTATGCTAAATCTCTATGCCGATTTTTGCGAAGAAATATTAGCGATGCCAGTAATTCGGGGAAGAAAGACCGATAAAGAGAAGTTTGCAGGAGCGGAAGCGACCTACACAATTGAGGCACTTATGCACGATGGAAAAGCGCTGCAGTCTGGAACCAGTCATAATTTTGGGGATGGCTTTGCAAAAGCGTTTGGCATTCAATATACAGATAAAGAAAATAAGCTTCAGTATGTACACCAGACATCATGGGGCATGACAACACGCTTGATTGGAGCCATTATTATGGTGCATGGAGATGATTCGGGACTGGTACTTCCACCAAAGGTAGCACCAACGCAGGTAGCTATTATTCCAATTATGCAGAAAAAAGAAGGCGTACTTGAAAAGGCAGCAGAATTGCAAACAAAGTTATCAAAAGAGTTTCGTGTTAAGGTGGATGATTCGGATAAGAGTCCTGGATGGAAGTTCAGTGAACAAGAGATGCGTGGAATTCCGGTTCGAATTGAACTTGGACCTAAAGATATCGAAAAAAATCAGTGCGTAGTAGTGCGCCGTGATACCAGAGAAAAATTGGTGGTATCCCTGGATGAAGTCGAAGATACCATAAAGAAAGTCCTTGATGTGATGCAGGTAGAAATGCTTGAAAGAGCGCGTACCCATAGAGAAGAGCATACCTTTGAGGCTGGAAATTACGAAGAATTTAAAGAAATCATAGCAAATAAGCCTGGCTTTGTAAAAGCTATGTGGTGCGGCGATGTGTCGTGTGAAGATAAGATTAAGGAAGAGACGACCGCTACCTCGCGTTGTATTCCATTTCAACAGGATGCACTTTCCGATGTATGTGTCTGCTGTGGAAAGCCTGCGAAGGCTATGGTATACTGGGGTAAAGCGTATTAATTGTAAGGGAGTGAGGATGGTATGGTTTCGATGACATTACCGTCAAAGGTGGAATATATTCTAGATGTTTTGATGGATAAGGGGTTTGAAGCATACGCCGTAGGTGGCTGTGTTAGGGATACTGTTCTTGGAAGAATTCCTGGAGACTGGGATATTACCACATCGGCCAGACCAGAGGAGGTCAAAGACTTGTTTCCCAGGACCCTGGATACTGGAATCCAGCATGGCACCGTGACGGTGATGCTTGATAAGGAAGGATTTGAGGTGACAACCTACCGGATTGACGGTGTTTATGAGGATAGCCGCCATCCAAAGCAGGTTTCGTTTACCTCCAATTTGATTGAAGATTTGAGGCGGCGTGACTTTACAATCAATGCAATGGCATACAACCACAAGGATGGGCTTGTGGATGCGTTTGAAGGTCTTCAAGATATTGAGAAAAAAATCATTCGATGTGTGGGAAATCCGAAGGAACGCTTTGAAGAGGATGCGCTTCGTATGCTGCGTGCGGTACGTTTTGCAGCCCAGCTTGGTTTTTCAATGGAACAAAACACGAAAGATGCCATTTCTCGTATGGCTCCTTCACTGGTTAAAATCAGCCAGGAACGGGTGCGGGTGGAGCTTGACAAGCTTCTTATGGCAAAGAGTCCAAAGCTTTTATTAGAAGCCGCAGCACTAGGTATCACGAAGGTGGTATTGCCTGAATTTGATGCGATGCAAGAGCAGGAACAGCTCAATCCACATCATATCTACTCATTAGGGATGCATGCCTTAGCATCCGTTACGGCATGTAACGAATATCTGGAAACAAAAGGGGGATGGATTTCAAAGCATACCCAAATTGATAAAAAGCTGCACTCGATATTTTGCTGGACACTTTTGCTTCACGATGTTGGAAAACCAGCAACACATTCGGCAGATGAAAATGGCGTGGATCATTTTTATGGGCATGTTTTTTTGGGCGCCGACCAGTCAAAAAAAATTTTGTCTCGATTAAAATTTGATAATTACACGATTGACTTGGCCGCGCGCCTTATAAAGTGGCATGATTACCCACTCCCAATTGATGAGCGAAAGCTTCGTAGAGCGGCGAGTAAAATTGGTCCAGATATTATGGAATATTTATTTTTTATTAAGCGCATGGACATCTATGCTAAGAATCCAGATGGAATCGATGCAAATATTTTGCAGCTTGAGCAGGTGGTGGAGCTATATGATAAAATCATTTTGCAGAAGAATTGTTTAACAATAAAAGAGCTTGCAATTAACGGAAAAGATATTATGCGAGAGACTAACATTCCAGCTGGTCCAAGAATAGGAGAGATTTTATCCTGCCTGTTAGAACAGGTCTTGGAAGAACCAGAAAAAAATACAAAAGAAACACTGCTTAATTTAATTCCGAAAGAATAAATAAGACCCTCCCAGACATAATTGCTAAAAATCTTCATAAGATTAAAGGTGAATATTATGTTTAGGAGGGTTTGTTTTGGATGAGAAAATAGATCAGATATTGTCGAATTATGATTTTAAGGTACAGCAAATCATACGAGTTAGAGGGGCTCTTTGCCTTACGACCAATCAAGGAATCCGATTGCTGAAAGTAAATGAAGCATCCATGCAGCGTGTGGAATTTGAACATAAAGTGACCCAGTATTTATACACAAATGGATTTCAAAATGTGGATTGTATTGTCCAAAACAAGGAGGGACTGTTGACAACTTCGGATGCGACGGGAGAATCCTATCTGGTGAAGCGATGGTTTTTGGGCGAGGAATGTAAGGTGCGAGAAAAAGAGGATTTAGTAAAAGCGGTCGCCAATCTTGGAAGGCTTCATATGGTCTTAAACAGACAGCCTGACTGGGAAGGAGTGTGTGGCTGGAAGGAGGAAAACTGCAGCATACAGTTAGAACGTCATAACCAGGAGATGAAGCGTATTTACACCTATATTCGTGGAAAGAAAAGAAAAACCGAATTCGAGCGCTGTATTTTACGTACCTTTGACATCTTTTATCAAAAGGCGGAGGAAGGCCTTTTCATGGTTAAGGATGCAGCTATTTGGGGAGCAGATGGCGTGGAGAAAAAGATTCGCCAGCTTCGGCATGGAAATTATACCTATCATAATGTGCTGTTTACCAATCGAGAGATTGCCACTCTCAATTTTGAACGTGCTGGCTGTGGCTTACAGTTGTTCGATTTTTACTATTTTCTTCGAAAGGTGATGGAAAAAAATAGCTGGAAGCCTTCTCTTGGGGAAAGGCTGCTTAGGGAGTATACCAATTACTGCGTGTTGGACACTTGCGAGTTAAATATGATTGCATTTCTTTTGTATTACCCAGAAAAATATTGGAAAATTTTAAATCATTATTACAATAGTAAGAAAACCTGGACATCGGATAAAGATATGGAAAAGCTTGAGCTTGTATGTGAACAGGAGCGACAAAAACTGGCATTCCTAGAGGAAATCTTCTCTCTTTCTATTTAAGATGAGATATAGTATAATGAGCACGAATGAATGAGGGAAGGAAAAAACAATGAAACTAAAATATCAAATGAGAAAAGCATTTTTTTTGTTTTTATTTACTTTGTTTTTTTTGAGCGGGTGTCAAAAAGGCAGCGCAACAAATAACCAGGTGAGTGCAACACCCACGACACAGATACCAAAGGATGAGAGTGCGAGTGAATTACAGTTTACGGGTGTCGTTTTGGAATATAATGACACAAAAAAAACAATTACTGTTTTTGATACGGTCGAAAAAAAAGATTTTTTATTTTCCTATACCAGTGGCACAGACGTCGAAAATGCATATGATGAAATCATAACGGTCGATCAGATTTCCATTGGTGAAATGGTGGATGTAACTTACAAAGGGGAGAATCAAAGTCTTGTTAAGCTGCAAGTTAGCAAGTCTGCTTGGGTTTATAGGGATGTAAGAAATCTGGTAACGGATAAGACCAATCAGAGGATGCAGATATCAGGGCATAATTATTGGTATGATGAAGGGCTGAAGCTTTTTAGCGAGGAGCTTCCGATCGAATTATTGGATTTAAATGATCAAGATGAATTGACGATTCGTGGATTAGGGAGTCAGATTTGCTCCATAGTTGTGACCCTCGGGCATGGATATATTCATTTGGTGAATTATACAGACTTTATAGGCGGTACCATTGAAGTAGGCTATGGTATTATTCGACCGATTACGGAAGATATGATGGTCGTTGCAAGAGAAGGAGAATATAAGGTAGTTCTTGAAAATGGAGAATTAGTAGCAAATGAAACTGTAAAATTAGACAGAAATGAAGAGATTACCTTGGATATGTCGGATTATAAGATGCCTAAAAGTCGAATTGGGTATGTGCGATTTGACATCGAGCCGTATGGGGCTGATTTGTATATTAATGGAACACAGGTGGATTATTTGGATCCAGTTAAATTAAATTACGGAACGCACAAGGTTCAAGTTTCAATGAATGGATATGATGACTTTGCGGGTATTCTGACCATTGCGGAATCAACACCGACTATCTCCATTCATTTAGCAGAAGGTACGTATGGTGTAGAAGGGGAAACGACAGATTCTTCAAATAGTACGGATTCTCAAGCGAATGAGGCATCGAACGACTCTGCGGGTACTACAATTGAGCAAAGTGACACGGATACTACGCCGTCTTCTTCTGGTCAAACGGTAAAAGACGAAGAACATACCATTACGGTGCAGGCTCCAGCAGGAGCGTCTCTTTATCTGAACGGAGAATTAAAGGGAACGATACCGGTCTCCTTTACCAAAGAGATCGGTACCCATGTTTTTGTAATCACTCAGACGGGATATATCACGAAGAGTTATTCTGTGGAGGTGCTGGATGATGGAGAGAATGCGGTTTTTAGTTTTCCTGACATGATCGAGATGCAGTAGTCAAAAGTATCAAATGATACCTAAAATCAAGTTAAATTATAAAAACAATGAAAAAGGGTTTGACATAGTACGAATTATATGTATAATTTAGTTTATTAAAAACGAAGGCGTTTCTAAGAGATAGAAGCGCCTTTTGTTTATTTAAAAAGAAAAGGGAGGTAACTGTATGAAAAAGTTAGAAATCATCGTGAAGCCAGAAAAACTTGAGGACTTAAAAGTAATCTTGGATGAATGCGGTGCAAATGGTATCATGATAACCAATATTATGGGTTACGGAAACCAAAAGGGATTTAAACAAATCTATCGAGGCACGGAATATAGTGTAAACCTGCTTCCGAAGATGAAGGTCGAAACGATTGTACTTGCGGAAACGGCAGAGAAAATTATTGATAAGGTAACTGCAAAGATTACCACTGGAAATTATGGTGATGGTAAAATCTTTATTTATGATGTGGACGATGCGGTTCGTATTCGTACAGGAGAACGTGGAGTGACAGCTCTTTAATGCAAATGAGGATAACAATGAAATATGAGAAAAATTATCAATGGAGATAATGATTAGGCATTTATGCTTAATGATTGTCTCTTTTTTAAAGGGAGGAAACGAATATGTATTTATCAGATTTGATTGCATCCGGAATGGATTTGCAGAGCGCAACAGAGCTTTTGCTCAATATCGTATGGACGATGCTTGGCGCTGTTTTGGTATTTTTTATGCAGGCAGGGTTTGCTGCGGTGGAAACTGGTTTTACTAGAGCGAAAAATGCAGGAAACATTATTATGAAGAACTTGATGGACTTTGTGTTAGGAAGTATTTTCTTTTTCCTGTTTGGATTCGCGCTTATGTTTGGTCTTGATAAAGCGGGTATCCTTGGAACAAGCGGATTTTTAAATCCTTCGGCACTAGCGGACGAAATGGGATTATTTAATGGTCTTCCGATCCATGTATTTTTGATTTTTCACACGGTTTTCTGTGCGACAGCAGCAACCATTGTATCGGGTGCTATGGCAGAGCGTACGAAGTTCGCAGCATACTTGGTGTATAGTGCAGCGATATCGGTATTTATTTATCCGATTACGGGTCATTGGATCTGGGGAGGCGGCTGGCTTTCATCGATTGGATATCATGATTTCGCTGGTTCTAGCGCCGTTCATATGGTTGGTGGTGTTTGTGCTTTTATCGGTGCTAAAATTCTTGGAGCTCGTATTGGAAAATACGATGAGCATGGAAAACCAAAAGCAATTCCTGGACACAATATTACACTTGGAGCACTTGGTGTATTTATTCTTTGGTTCTGCTGGTTTGGATTTAATGCAGGCTCAACAACAGGGGCAACCACAACTCTTGGGGATATTGCGGTTACCACGAATCTTGCAGCAGTAGCAGCGACTTTGACTACATTAATCGTTACTTGGGTGCGCTATGGAAAGCCGGATGTTTCGATGACATTGAATGGATCTTTGGCAGGATTGGTAGCAATTACAGCAGGCTGTGATATTGTCAATAACTATGCAGCACTCGCAATTGGTGTGATTGCCGGAGTATTAGTTGTAGTAGCGGTAGAATTTGTAGATAAGGTCATAAAGGTAGACGATCCAGTTGGTGCAGTTGCAGTTCACGGTGTAAATGGATTTGTCGGTACGTTATTAACTGCTGTTTTTGCAAAGAATGCAGTACTTGCAGATTATGGAATGAGTCGTATTCAATTTATTGGAGTTCAGCTAATTGGTCTTGCAGCAGTTGTAGCTTATGTTGGGGTAATGGCATTCATCATTTTCAAGCTTTTAGATAAAACAATTGGACTTCGTGTCAGTGAAAAAGAGGAAGTGGATGGTCTTGATTTACATGAACATGGTATGAGTGCATATGCAAACTTCAGATTCCATGATGATAAATAAGATACACATAAATTGGGAGTACAAGAGGAATGTTTTAGAAACCTGCGAATAGAATAATAAAAAAGATTTGCGGGGAATTATGAAAAAAAGAGTGAAGTGGAGCGTGATGTTACTGCTTTTTACACTTTTAACAGGGTGTTCCGTGAATACGGTCAATAAAGATAAGGTAAGAGATCTGACGTATACGATTGTACCGGAGGAAGATGTGCCAGAGGAATTAAAAAAGATGATTGACGAAAAGAAATCACAGGCATTTCAATTGTCCTACGCGGCAGATAATGATTTGTATCTTGTGGTTGGATACGGCGAGCAGGAATCAGGGGGATATAGTATAACGCTAGAAGAGCTGTATGCAACCGAAGATGCAATCATAATTCGAACCAAACTCTTAGGTCCTGATAAGGAGGAAACGGCCAAAAAAGCCCCTACCTATCCTTACATCGTAGTGAAAACGGAGTTTTTGGATTTGCCAGTGGAATACGAGGGTCTTAAGAATAGTTTTGTGGAATAAATCAGCTCACTCTGTTATAATTATACGATAAAGTGTGAAAGCAGTTGTGCATTATTACAGCTTTCTTATAGGAAATAAGCCAGGGAAGCAATGTAATAGTGCACAAAAAACAAGAGGATATAGAGAAAATATAGTGCAGCTTTATGGTAACAAATTCTTGTAGCAAGAATGCGTTTTTTGACAATATATTGTGGTTATGCTATACTTAGGACAGTGCTGATAAGATTTGATGGACAGCCATTTTTACAGAATGGAGGAAATGAAATGAAACAATCAGATTTAGTCCGTGTAAGAAAAGCAGTTAATCACCACATCGGTAGTAAAGTAATGATCCGTTCGAATCGTGGAAGACATAAGGTGGACGTTACCGAGGGAGTTATTACCGAGACCTATCCTAGCATTTTCCTGGTACAGGTAAAAAATGAAATTGAAAACACACTACAGACCATATCTTTTAGCTACACAGATGTACTTACAAATGATGTACAGATGACATTGGTTTAACTTGTTGCATAAATAAAAAAGGACTCATGCATGATATGCGTGGGTCCTTTTGAATATTATCCCACTCCTTTGCATATAGTGTATCAGATAAGGAGGGCTGATATGGAAGTTACGATGCAAACATTTAAGACCAGTTTAAAAAACAATCAAAACGATCTTCAGTTAACATTAGAAGATGATTTTAATGTTCCAGACGCCAAACCAGATGTTGACGTGGTCATAAAGCTTTTGGGTACGGTGACGATACATAAGATTTTACCAATGAATCAAAAGTACCTGGTGAAGGGGGCACTGCATTTTCAAATGCTCTATAGCTCCAAAGAGGGACGATGCCCTGTTCAGACGATGAATGGAGAATTGCCGTTTGAAGAAACCGTAAATATAGAAGGAACCCTTTCAAAGGAGGAGATTTTTTGTCAATGGGATATTGAAGATATTCAGGCTTCCTTGATTAATTCAAGAAAAGTAAATGTAAGTGCAGTGGTCTGCTTTCATTTATTTACGCTGAATCAGGCAGAGGAGACGGTCGTTTCGGAAATAGAAGAGGATCTGGAGCTTCCTGGGAAAAAAAAGAATATGACAGTTTTGCAGCTTTTTGCAAGTAAAATGGATACCCTTCGTATCAAGGATGAAGTGTCCCTTCCGCTTGGGAAGGAAAATGCAGGGGAGCTTTTATACAGCGATCTGCGCTTTATGGAGCGAGATGAAAAAATACAAGCAGATACGATTAGTATAAGAGGTATTGTTCGAACTTTTGTCTTGTATCTTACGGATGGAGAGGACAAAAGGCTTGCATATTACGAAGTGGATCTTCCGGTGAATGGAACGCTTTCGGTACCTGGACTTTGTGAGGGGATGATTCTTGAAATCGACGTTAATCTAACGAACCCGGATATCCAGTTTAAGGAAGACGCAGATGGTGAAAATCGAATTTTAGATGTAGAGGCTGTTTTGCAGTGCGATATCAAGGCTTACGAGGAGGAAGACAGGGAAGTTTTAGAGGATGTCTATTCCACACGCAGCAAGTTAATGGTACAGCGAAAACGAATGACCTATCCAACGCTTTTATTAAAAAATAGTAGTAAAGTTCGTGTTATGGAATCGATTCCAATCAAGAGCGGGAGTCCTCCGATTTTGCAGATCTGCAATGGAGATGCGGTGATTCGTGTGGAAGAACAAAAAATCGTGGAAAATGGAATTGTAATCGAAGGAAATCTTGGTGTTCAGATTCTTTATCTCACCGAGGAGGACGATCGGCCGCTAGCAATTGGAAGGGGGGATATTCCGTTTTCTCAGATTATGGAGGTTAAGGGGATTTCTCCGAAAAGCAGGTATGAGCTACGGTCGTATTTAGATCAACTAAGTATTGTTCCAATCAGTGAACGTGAGGCAGAGGTTCGCGCTACTATTTGTTTGGAAGCCTTAGTTTTTGATGAACAAGAAGCAGATGTCATTTTATCGCTCGAAGAAGCGGGAGGGCTTATAGAAGAGCGGGCAAAGCTCCCTGGAATCACAGGATACATTGTAGGAGCCGGTGATTCTCTATGGGATATTGCAAAAAAATTCTATACAACAATGGAATCTATTGCAGAGCTGAATGCTTTGGAGACAGACACGTTACAAGAAGGACAAAAACTGGTTATCTGCAAATAAGAGTTTGGTGTTAGATTGAATTTTTGACATCTACCAGATAAATGCGAAAGCTGCTATCCATTTTTTTACATTTTCTTTTTGCCTCCTCTGCAGCCACTTTGTTATCAAAGAGGCCAAACACAGTGGGGCCGCTTCCGCTCATAATAGAGCCAAGCGCGCCAGATTGCTTCATGGTATTTTTAATTTGACCAAGGATGGGGTATTCCTTAATTGTAACAGTTTCTAAAACATTATTAAGACGACTGGAAATGCCAGATAAATCTTTATCTTGCAGAGCTTGTACCATCCCGTCTATGTCTGGGTGAGAGGAAAAAGAGGCAATATCTAGATTCTCATACACAAATTTGGTGGATACGTGCATGGACGGTTTTACCACCAGAACATAGCAAGAGGGCATAGGAGAAAGAGGGGTCAGTATTTCACCGATACCTTCGGAAAGAGCGGTTCCGCCCATAATACAATAAGGGACATCGGCGCCAAGTGTGACCGCGCGCTTCATCAACTCGTCATCTGTTAGACCGAGTCCGAAAAGTCGGTTCATCCCCCTCAAGGCGGCAGCACAGTCTGTGCTTCCGCCAGCCATTCCGGCGGCGACGGGTATGTGTTTTTCTAAATTAACGAAGACACCCTTTTGAATCTGAAATTCGCTCTTTAACAGTTTGATTGCCTTATAGACTAAATTGTTTTCGTTGGTCGGAAGAAAAGAGAGATTGGTCTTGATTACAATGGTGTCTTCTTTTA
>JASKJZ010000030.1 GCA_030154385.1 Clostridiales bacterium | reverse complement strand
TGATAATCATATTTCCAAGATTTCCAAGAAATAACCAACCATCATCATCTGACTTTTCTTCGAGCAGAGCAAGAATCGTGTTCTTGATGTTCTCCATACTTGTAATCGGTTCCGCATCCTTGCCATTACTTATCTTTTCCTGGCTGGCTTTTATTTCCGGCTCGGGTTTAGCACTTATCGTCTCTTTGGTTTTTTTCGACTCACTTTTATATAGAACATCCAGTGTTTTAAATTGTTCGCAGGCCTTTACAAAAGCTGAGGGTGTCTTACTTTCCCCCATACCAATCACCTGCTTTCCAGATTCGCGAAGCCGAATTGCAAGCCTAGTAAAATCGCTATCAGAGGTTGCTATAATAAATCCATCCACAATATTTTCATATAAAATATCCATTGCATCAATAATCATAGCCGAATCCGACGAATTTTTACCGAAGGTATAATTATATTGTTGAATCGGCGAAAGGGAATTGTCCAGCAAACAATTCTTCCATGAGTTCTTTGATAAATCTGTCCAATCGGCATATATTCTTCGTACACTTGCCACTCCATAGGCCTCTGTTTCCCGTACAATAATGTCTATGTATTTGGGCGATATATTATCCGCATCAATTAGCAAGGCAAATTTATTTTCTCGGTTCATAGTTTCTTTGTTCATAGACGTCTCCTTTTGCATAGTTTCTTTCAGTATACCCTTTCTGAACACATCTATCAACAATCATTTTGACCATATTCAATTAATTCGTAAAGATTTGTGTCCAATAATAAACGCCAGACTTTGACTGATAAATACCAATCCCAATTTTTCCAAACTGACTGCCTAAAATATTTGCCCGATGACCAGAGGAATTCATCCAAGCTTGCATGACCTCATCCGGTGTCCTTTGCCCATAGGCGATATTTTCGCCCGCTGCACGGTACTGAATGGAAAATTCATCAAGTACCGTAAAGCTGCTGCTGCCATCTAATCTTGTATGAGAAAAACTGGTAGCAATCTCCTTTGCTCTTTGATTTGCGGCCTTTTGCAAACTATTGGAAGTCGTTAAGGGCGCTAATCCAGCACTTTTTCGTTCTTGATTCACGAGTGTCAGCACTTGCTTTGAAAACGTGCTCATTTGTTCTTTATCGACCGAAGACGTTGTTTTTTTTGTTGTCTTGCTCGATTTTTTTGTTTTGTCCGATTTCTTCGTTTTGCCTTTTTCCAGGCTCGCAAGGTATTTACTGTAACGGATGCTGACCTTTTTCTTACTAACAGCTTGTTGCGTACATGTCGTGTTCGTTTGAATTTTGACGATCTTTGTTGTACATGCCGCTTCTGCTTTTACAAAAGGGGTCAGACTCCCCATCAATAAAGCAGCAATTAAGATTCCTGTGGTAATTTGTTTTCGCATAGTCTACTTCCTTTCTTTTAACAGGCTATTTCACAACTCCAAGTAACCGATACCTAAAAGTTTAGACGTATGCATTCGTTTTGTAAACGCACAATATAAGGAAGCAAGACTATTATTTCCCATAAAATCAACTATTTGGATAAGCTTTGGTACACCTTTTCCAAGTTACTTTGCATTCGCTCCAGATAACTTAGATTATCCTCCTCACTCTCCATTGTATAAATCGTTACGACCTCTGCACCAACTTCATCCGCCAGGGTCTGGGATATTTCTGGACTTGCCATTTCTTCTGCAAAGATTGTGGTTACTTGATTCTCTTTGCAGTATTCCACAAGCTCGGCTAACTGCTTGGTACTGGGCTCTCCCTCTGCAAAAACATCCTCTACACTATTTTGGCTAAGTCCAAAATCCTGACAAAAATAATGAAAGGCGGCATGTCCAGTAATCATATTCTTTTTCAGGACAGAAGCAAATTTTTCTTGATATTCTTGATAAAGAGCTTCTAACTGACCAATATATTCCTTTGCATTTTTTTGATAAAAAGCTTCGTTATCTGGATCCGCTTTTGAAAAACCATCTGCAATTTGTGCGACTTCAATTTTTGCTCCCGATAAACTAATCCACAGGTGGGGGTCATATTGGCCATGCTCCTCTACTTCTTTGGTATCCGTATTGATAATAGGCTGTGCCCCATTTGATGCCTCAACTACCGTCAAATGATTATCACCAATTGCTTCCATTGCCTGTGTAGCCCAGCTCTCCATGCCAAGACCATTATAGACAAAAACATCTGCTTTACTAAGCTTCGTAAGGTCAGCCGCCTTTGGTTCAAAATCATGTGGTTCAACGCCGTTTGGTATAATCGTCGATACCTCCACCTTATCCTGACCAACTGCCTGCGCAAATTCATATAGAGCGTTAAACGACACCGATACCTTAAGTTTATTACTGGCTTGTTCTTCCTTTTTCGCACACCCCACAAGCAGTATCGTGCCTATCGCAAAAAGCAGTATAAAGCCTATCCTGTTCTTCATATATTTCGTCCTCCTTGATAAATTGTTGTTTCAAATGCAAATCATTTGCATTTGAAATCATACTACAGTTCCCATTTCCTGTCAATCTATTTTTGCAAACCATTTGCATTTATTGTTTACAAATCAAGAAAAATGCGCTACAATGAGCCATGGAAGAATCAACTTTCCTTAATCTGCATATAAACAAAGGGAGATAACCATGATTACAATAGAAGATTTATCCTTTTCCTATCAAGGAAGCAATTCCTATTTGCTCTCGGATATCAACGTTTCCATTAAAAGTGGAGAATATATATCTGTAATCGGCGAAAATGGATGCGGAAAATCAACACTTATGAAGCTTTTACTTGGTTTTTTAAAACCAACAAAAGGGAAAATTCATCTTGACACCAGCTTTATTGGCTATGTTCCCCAAAAAAATGAGGATACCAACTCAGGCTTCCCCATTACAGTACAAGAAGTATTATCTTCCTATGGAAAGCTTTTAAAACGAAGGGACAAAGCTGAAATTGAGATGGTTCTTACCCTTGTGGGCATGACTGATTATAGACATGCGCTTATGGGCAATCTATCGGGCGGTCAAACGCAAAAAATCCGAATTGCCAGAGCCTTACTTGGCACGCCTGCACTCTTGATTTTGGATGAACCCTCCACTGGTATTGACATAGATAGTCAAAGAGAAATCTATCGCTTGCTAAAATCCCTCAACAACGAAAAAAATATGACCATTGTTGCAGTTGAACATAACTTAGAAGCTGCTTTTTCAAATTCCGATAAACTTTTCCATCTGCAAAACGGAAAGGGGCATCTTTGCAATCCCGATAAATATAAAAATGAATATTTCCGCTTTGATCGAAAGGAGTAACCAATATGCTACAATACCAATTTATGCAAAATGCAATTCTTGTCTCCTTTATGATTGCAATTCTCTGTCCATGCATCGGTGTTTTTTTGGTGCTACGGCGCTATTCCATGATAGGTGATACTCTATCTCACTCCTCGCTTGCTGGGGTATCACTTGGACTTCTTGTTCATAAAAACCCTATATTGGGTGCTTTTTTATTTACTTCTGCCTGTGGTCTTCTAATCGAAGTTTTGCGAAAGTACTTTAAAAAATTCACGGATTTGATTTTATCAATTGTACTCTCTTTAAGTGTCGGAATTGCTATTTCCATCATTAGCTCTGGCAAACTAAATGCCAATGCGGAATCCTATTTGTTTGGGAGTATTTTGACCGTAAGTCGAACCGATTTGATTACGATTTTTATTTTAAGCCTAGTATCCTTTGCTGTTATCACGATTTTTTACCATGAATTACTTTATATCTCATATGATGAGGAAGCTGCAAAAGTATCCGGGGTAAAGGTTCCCATCCTAAATTATGTGTTTGCTCTTTTAGTAGCCTCTTGTATCGCTGCCTCCGTCCGCATCGTCGGTGTTTTAGTCCTAAGCTCTATGATTTCCTTACCTGTAGCAACCGCCATTCAACTAAAAAAAGGATTTCGTACAACACTGATTGCTTCTATATTGTTTAGTGTTTTTGACATCATGACTGGACTCATATTATCTTACTATATTAATGTTGCACCAGGGGGTTTTACTGCCATCGTTTCAGTGATTGTTTTATTGATTGTTATTTTGGCAAAAAAAATACTATCTTTATTATCCAGGAAAGGTTGATTTTACATGAAAGAGGATTTTTTGAAAAAAAGCGGAATAAAGGTCACGAAAAACCGAAAACTCGTACTTTCCATTTTAGAACAATCACAAACGCCCTTATCCGCACAAGATATCTATCAAAAAATTACATGCCAAAAAGAACTCGATTATTCAACCGTTTATCGCATTCTCTCCATTTTTAGTGAGCATCAAATTGTTCTAAAAAGCATTGGTGGAGACAGCATCGCTTATTACCAACTCAATCAGGATCAGCATGGACATTATCTGGTATGCTCAGCTTGCCACAAGCGGATTGTAATCGATGGGTGTCCTCTTCATGCCATTAGTGAAAAACTGACAGCTGAGACAGGATTTCATATCACTGGACATAATCTGGAATTCATTGGGGAGTGTCCCGATTGTTTTCAAAAAAAAGAGAGGGAACCTCAGAAATAATCTATTGATTGTAATATTTTTCCAAAGGATATTCATTTCTGTGAATATCCTTTCTTTTTTTTCAATTTCTTCTTTCATAAATTGACATTGCAAAACTCCCCATATATAATTACGATATAC
The DNA here is from genome assembly GCA_030154385.1 of Clostridiales bacterium. Next base: position 8,085 of record JASKJZ010000030.1, on the reverse strand, counting down.
TATATTACTTAGGGAGGGAGGCCTTTGTAGTAGGGAGTAAAATTTAGGGAGATTACATAATTGATAAAATGAAAAGGCTGGTGAATCGTATGAAATTAAAAACCTTACTTACAATTGTTTTTTCAAGTGTCTGTATTTTATCTGCTGGAGCAGTCGCTTTCGTAGCGGATAATGCCATTCAAACACAAACAACAAAAAAATCGAAGCAGAATTGAATGCCGAAACAAATGACTTGGCATCTGACATCAATGGATGGATGATGGGTAAAATGCAAATTGCTGCCTCGGTTGCGTCGTTATACAAAAATGGAATTCCTGACTATGTCACCCCAGAGTATTTAAATCCGATTCTCCACACCAAGGATAACGAAGGCGCCGTATCTGACTTTTATATTGGCACAAAGGATGGTGTGATGATTGATGGCTCCCTTTGGGTACCAGATGCTAGCTATGATCCAAGACAAAGATCTTGGTATCAGGCAGCGCAAAATGGTGATGATGTTGTGTTCACCGATGCATACCTTGATATGGTAACAAATAAATGGGCCATCTCAATCGCAAAATCAATCAAATCCGACTCTGGCACGTTAAACGGTGTCCTGGCGATGGATATTTTGCTTGATACGATTACCGAACGCGTGGCTTCTAAGATAATCGGAGACTCGGGTTATGCTTACATACTTGATAAAAACGGTCTTATTATCGCACACAAAAATGCTGAATTATTGAACACAAATATCAAAGATATTGAGGGACTTGAGAATATGGCGAATACGATACTTAGTCAAAATAATGGCATCGTGCGTTATAGCTATGAAAAAAAGGATAGAATAAGTGTCTTTCGAACCGTTCCTACTACAGGATGGATTGTGGCCGTTAGCATCGATAACTCCGAAGCCTACCAGGAACTGACTAAGAATCGTATCTCCTTGATTGTCATGCTCGTTCTTATCCTTCTTATTGTCTTTGTGTTCAGCTTTCTCGCTGCCAACCAAATTGCAAAGCCAATCAAAAGCTTAACTGGTAATGCCAAAAAAGCCGCCGATGGAGACCTGCGTATTGAAATAAAGCCTTCTGGCACTAAGGAAATCAAAGAACTTGGTTCTGCCTTTCAGGCGATGATTGGAAGCATTGCCACCCTTGTAGGAGATATCGGAAATGCCGCAAATTCTGTAACCACAACCTCCAACGATATTCAGGGGCTCGCAGAAAATACCAAATTCATCTCCGAAGAAATATCAAAAACTGTAGATGAGCTTGCTCATGGTGCGCAAAACCAGGCGGAATCCGCTACGAAAGGTGCACAAAAGGTTGGTGAAATGTCAACCGCGATTCGCCATATTACCGACTCTAGTAAACGCTCTCATGACATGATACTCGATGTCAACAATTCTGTGAGTGATGGTGTTAAAGTAGTAGAGCGACAGCTTAATTTAATGCGTCAAAACCAAGAATCCACGAAGAAGGTAGGTCATGCGATAGCACTTCTGGAAGAAAAATCATATGAAATCCAAAAGATAGTAAACGTAATTGGAGAAATTGCAGAACAAACGAACCTCCTGGCATTGAATGCAGCAATTGAAGCTGCCAGAGCTGGAGAGCACGGTAAAGGCTTTGCTGTTGTAGCGGAGGAAGTAAGAAATCTGGCAGAACAATCCTCCTCTTCTAGCAGTGATATCGAAAATCTATTACATGATATTCAAGAAAAAACGCTCCAAAGCGGAGAGGATGTGAATGATGTACAAAGAATCGTAGCCGAACAAGAAACCTCTCTTGAGGATACGAAAAAGTTATATGAAACCATTCAGAAAGCAGTCGAAAAGATCGTGGATCAGACCATCCGAATCAGCGAAGAAACAACAAGACTGCAAACGCAGTCAGAAACAGTCTCCTCTTCCATTGAAGAAGTAGCTGCTGTAACCGAAGAAAATGCTGCTGCAACCGAAGAAGTCGCAAGTGCCACCACGGAGCAAAGTTCTTCTGTCGTTCGTATTAGCGAAGAAGTAGCTACTTTAGTAAGTGAAGCTGCTGCCCTAATGGAGGCTGTGTCAATCTTTCGTGTATAACACACTATAATACCTCTATCGACACTTTCGTCATACAATAAAAAACGTGTTACAGTATAGCATTTCTTGCTGTAACACGTTTTTTCTATTTTCTCCTCTTCTCTCCATGCATCTTAAGAAATGCCAGAAGAAGTATCACACAACTAAAAAGAATGGCTTTTTCATGATACCTTTGTACAAAGAAATCACCAAGAATGGCTCCCACCGCAAAGAACAAGATGATTCCATAAGATACCATACTGGTTTCAAAATATTTTTTATCTCCTACCCGTAGCCAGTCACAAAGATTCTGAGTACCTGTTCTTAAATTCCCTATGCACATCGTAGTTGCAATCCCATTTCCTCTGATTTTTCGAAAACTTTCTACTTGTATACCACAGGCAAATGAAACCAAGCTGTTAGCGACAAGATTATAGTGCGTTGATAACATGCTTACAATCAATAAGGTTCCTGCTTCGATTAGTACTGCACTTTGATTCCAATGCAGGGACCTCTTTTCTGATTTTTGATGGCATAAAAGCTCGGCTAGTATAATTCCAAGCGTGAACGAAACAATAGGAAACAAATAGCGCATTGCAAGTAAAAAATTTCCCTCCTGCAAATGCAGGCCGCACAAAATAATGTTTCCAGTCTGAGCGTTTGCAAACACATGTCCCCGAAAAAGATAGGTGTAGGCATCCATAAATCCACCGGAAAGTGCAAGAATTGCTCCTAGCGTAAATGACTCCGATACTTGTTCTGACGATTTCACAAAACCTCCCCCTTCCATTGAAACAATTCGTGGCATCACACTCCTTTTGATCCACGCATCATAAAATTCCCAGCAAATGCTGCAGTAGTAAACTTACCGCTGATATTGATACCCAGCAGCAAAATCCCATAATAATTGGCTTCCCACCCTTTTTAATCAGAGAGACCAGATTGGTATTAAGACCAATTGCTCCCATTGCCATGACAATAAAAAATTTACTCAGTTGTTTCATCCATAAGAAAAATTGATTTGAGATAACGAGAGCCTCTCCCGTAAAAAAGCTTGTAACAAGTGTAGTAATCAGGGAAGCACCTACAAAATACAAAATAAACATTGGAAAAACGGAAGAAAATTTAAAATCCGATTTTCTTTTATCTGCTTTTACCCGGAGCAAGGATAAAACCAGAGTAATCGGAATAATTGCAAGCGTTCTGGTCAGCTTCACAATCGTTGCATATGCAAGTACCGATCCATTTGTACTATGAAGAGAATCCCAGGTGGAAGCCGCAGCTGTTACAGAAGACGTATCGTTGATTGCAGTCCCTGCAAAAAGTCCAAATCCTTCATTCGATAGACCAAGGCTAGCTCCAAGCGCCGGAAAGATAAGCGCGGCAATTACATTAAAAAAGAATATAACTGAAATTGCCTGTGCGATTTCCTCATCATCTGCCTCAATCACTGGTGCTGTCGCAGCTATCGCAGAGCCTCCGCAAATAGAGGAGCCAACCCCGATTAGCGTGGATATCTTAGTTGGTACCTTTAACAGCTTGTGCATCAGAAAAGCAACAATAAGTGAAGTGGATATTGTAGATATAATAATTGGAAAGGAGGTAACTCCCACCTTACCAACCGTTGTCAAATTCAGACCAAATCCAAGCAAAATAACAGCATATTGTAATATCTTTTTTGAGGTAAACGCTATTCCCTCCTTATATCCTGTAAACTCTTTTTTTCTCGCTGCTATAATCATTCCGGTTAAAATCGCTACAATCGGTGCTCCCACCAACTCGAGCACAGGAACCTTACCTGCCAGCAGCCAGGCAAAAGCAGCTATTGCTGTGCATAGAACAATACCTTTGATTCTTTTATTCCACATTTTTTCCTCTCCTTTTCATTCTTAAGACAATATAGCACACCAAATCAATAATGTAAAATTATTATTATTGATACAACCATAATATTATGTTATGATTTAAAAATAGGAGGATTAAAAATGCTCGATTTTCGTATTCAGACCTTTCTTTGTGTCTGTAAACATATGAACTATACCAAGGCAGCAAAGGAGCTTGGCATAACCCAACCCGCTGTTTCCCAGCATATACGGTATCTAGAGGACTATTATGAGGATATCTTATTTTTGTATACTGGGAAAAATCTCACCTTAACAGCCGCAGGAAAACTACTTCTGGATGCTATGATATCCATTCATCACGATGAGCTACATTTAAAAAAGTCTTTAATAGAATTGAAAAAAACAACGACAATTCTTCGATTTGGAGCAACCTTGACGATTGGAGACTACTGGATTCCTGAAAAGCTTCTACCTTATTTGAAACAGAACCCCTCCCAAATAACGGAACTAACCATAGCAAACACAAAAGAACTCTTGTCTCTTTTAGATGCTGGTGGCCTTGATTTTGCTGTAATCGAGGGCTATTTTAATAAGCAGCAGTATGAATTTCGTACCTTATCAAAGGAACCCTATATTTTAGTATGTGCATATGATTATCCACTTACCACGATTGATTGTCTAACCGATCTATTTTCCCATCCTTTACTAGTCCGTGAAGATGGTTCTGGTACAAAAGAAATCTTAACTCGTTTTTTATCCGAACATGGTTATAATTTATCGGACTTTTCAAACGTATCTACGATAAATAGCATTCATGTAATGAAGGAACTCACACGGGAAGGCCTCGGCATCACCTTCTTGTACGAGGCAGCCGTAAAAAAAGAGCTCCAGAATAAAACTCTTCGAAAAATCAATCTCTTGGAATTTCATTTGGAGCACGAATTCAATTTTATTGTTCGAAAAAACAGTATTTTTCTTGCCTTCTATCTTTCGTTATTTGAGGCTCTGTTTAATCCGCCAGCATGCTAAACAGGGTTTGCGGAACCAAATCAAGCGGTACCTGCTTTTCGACTGCACCGATATCATAGGCAACCTTTGGCATTCCATAAACAACACAGGACTTTTGATCTTGCCCAATGGTTCTTGCACCCTTTCTTCGCATTGATAAGAGTCCCTTCGCCCCATCATACCCCATGCCCGTTAGGATAATGCCAACGGCATCACTTCCTGCATGCTTTGCAACGGAATCAAACAGCACATCTACCGATGGACAGTGTCCATTCACCTTTTCATCCGAAAAGACCTCTGCCTTGTATTGATTCCCTATTTTTTTAATACGCATATGTTTATCACCTGGCGCAATCAAAACAGAGCCCTTGCTTACAAGATCCCCATTCTCCGCTTCCTTCACACGTAGTGCGGTTTGGCTGTCCATCCGCTCGGCAAACATGCAAGAAAAAACAGGTGGAATATGTTGCACGATTACAATGCCAGGAACCGTTTCTGGTAATTTCAAGAGTACATTACTGATTGCTTCGGTTCCTCCAGTTGATGCGCCAATTGCAATTAGCTTTTCTGCTGCAAATTCTTTTTTAATTGGCGGCAGGGATTTTCCTGTTTCGAATACGACACCCGCCTTCGAACCAGCCGCTATTTTTACTTTTATGATAAGCTCCTGGATAAACATAGAAATTGAACTTGCACTCTTGGTGCCAGGCTTTGCTACAAAGTCAACTGCACCCGCATCCATCGCATCAAAAACAGAATCACTCACTCCACTCACCACAATAACCGGTAACGAGTATTGCGGCAGCAGACGTTTGATAAATTCAATCCCATTCATCCGCGGCATTTCAACATCGCACAGCATCACGTCTGGATGGAAACGCAAAATTTTATCCCTTGCCTCGAATGCATCCGTTGCCTTTGCAACTACCTCGATATTTTCATCTGCTGATAAACCTTGAATAATCGTTTCGCGAAACACCACACTATCGTCTACTACCAAAACCGTAATCTTCTTTTTCACCATGTTGATAACCATCCCCTTCATTCTTTCTCCATTTTTTTATATACCGATGGCATTACATATTCCACCTTATATTTCATGCGGTCAAGCGATTCCGAATGTCCAATGAATAAAAATCCACCAGGCTCAAGATGGTTCAAAAGCTTGGAAATCAACTGATTTTTTGTTTCCTGATTGAAATATATCATGACATTTCGGCAAAAAATGACATGAAACCTTCGCTTAAATGGAAATACTTCCTCCATTAAGTTAAATTTTCGAAAAATCACTTGCTGCTTGATTCGATCACAAACCACCATATTTTCTGTCCCATATGGAACAAAGTATTTTTGACGCCATAGGGGCGGAAGCGGATCAATTCGCTCTTTGCTATAGATACCTTTTATCGCAAGCTTTAAAACCTGCTCTGAAATATCAGTTGCCAGCAGCCTGCTATCCCAGAAGAACCGTTCCTCCCCCAAAAAATTATCAATCAGCATAGCTAAGGTATAAGGCTCCTCGCCTGTCGAACTTGCTGCACACCAAATCCGCAAATCCTTTTCTGTCAGACGCTGTTTCCAATAGGGAAGCACCTTATTCTGAAAATATTCAAAATGATCGGCTTCTCTCATAAAAAAGGTATGGTTCGTCGTAATTTTATTAAGGAGGACAACAGCGGCTTCTCCTGTTTTATCTTGTGTTATGTAGCGAAAATACTCCGTAAAGCTTGTACATTTCGTAGAAAGTAATACCTGCTGCAAGCGTCCCGTCAGCAAGACCTTTTTTTCCTCTTTTAAGTTAATTCCATAATTGGTGCGGATATATTCCGCCAACTCGTGGAACTCCTTGTTTGTTATGGTAATCACGCTGTCCCACCACGCCTTTATCTAAGAAAGTCTTAATACTTTCCAAATTCATTGTCACTTAAAATAATCTTTTGCGATTTTTTTTCATTCCGGTTATCGCCACTATGTGTCTTTTTATTGTTTTTATCTGCTGTAGGTTTGCTTTCCGGTGCCGAATAGGTATTGGTTCGTCTTGCTTTTCGCAGACGGAAGCGGGAAACCTGATCTTCTAAAAGAACAGCCTGACTTGCAAGCTCCTCACTAGCAGCAGCACTTTCCTCCGAAGTAGCCGAGTTTGTCTGTACCACGGTTGACACCTGTAGGATACCTTGATTGACCTGCGCAATCCCCGTTGCCTGCTCATTTGAAGCAGTTGCAATATCTCCGATTAAGCTTGCTGCGCTTGCAATCCCTTCCACAATTTTATTAAGCGCTACCGCAGTTTCATTTGCAATTTTGGTTCCACCCTCAGCTTGTTTTACCGAACCTTCAATCATGGCTGTCGTTTCCTTCGCTGCATTTGCAGAACGAGCTGCAAGGTTTCGTACTTCCTCTGCAACCACTGCAAACCCTTTTCCATGCTGACCAGCTCTTGCTGCTTCCACTGCTGCATTGAGTGCTAATATATTGGTCTGGAAGGCAATATCATCAATTACCTTGATAATCTTAGAAATATTGACAGAGGCATCATTGATATCCTCCATGGCCTTTAGCATCAGGCGCATCTGGTCGTTTCCTTCAATTGCGCTAATCTTAGCCTGCTCCGTTAGCTGATTCGCCTCCTTCGCATTTTCTGCATTAAGCTTGGTCTGTGCTGAAATTTCCTCAATCGAAGCCGAAAGCTCTTCAATTGAACTTGCCTGCTCGGTTGCCCCCTGTGAAAGCGCCATACTTGAATCCGAAAGCTGCGTAGCCCCTGCTGATACCTGCTCGGCGGCTGTAGAGATATTTCCCATGACATCATTGAGGTTATCGGTCATCTTTTTGAAGGCTACGGACAGTAAGCCCACTTCATCCTTTGTCGTTTCCTGGATTTCTATATCCAAATTACCTTCTGCAACCTTTTCTGCCAGATCCACCATACGAACAATTGGACGGCTAATGATCCTGGAGATTGCAATTCCAAGAAGCATAGCAAGTAAAATAGCAACTACAACCACAATAATCATCGTAACAATAATCGTCTGCGATTCACTGGAATACTCAATCGATAACTCTGTTCCCACATCATCTTTTTGAGCAAACATAGTATCAATCGCATCCATAATATTTTTTACTATCAAAGCACCCTCGTCCGATTTTAAAACCTCCAGGGCTTTGTCATTTTCAGATCGGAAGAGCACA
>JASKJZ010000029.1 GCA_030154385.1 Clostridiales bacterium | reverse complement strand
GCGAAAGATACAAGCAAAATCAGATAGGACTCATTGTTCTTGCTGGAAAAGACTATGGGATGGGTTCTTCCAGAGACTGGGCAGCCAAGGGACCTAGTCTTTTAGGGGTTAAGGTGGTGCTTTCGGAAAGCTTTGAGCGGATTCATCGTTCCAACTTGGTAATGATGGGTATCTTGCCATTACAGTTTGTAGAGGGACAATCAAGAGAAAGCTTAGGACTTAAGGGAGAAGAGGAATTTGAGATAGATATAAAAGAGGGTGTCAAACCAAAGGATCGGGTTAAAGTGACTGCCCAAATGAAAGATGGAAGCAAGATAGAATTTTTTGCGATCGTGCGTTTTGACTCCGCAGTTGAACTGAACTATTATCGACATGGCGGTATTTTGCAGATGGTTCTGCGTAGTAAGCTGCCCGCGCTGTAAAAAATAATATAAAGAATGAAAAATGCCCTCCTTATGGAGGGCATTTTTCGGTTATGCTCCGCTTCCTCCTTTTTCTTAGGAGTGGACAAAAATAAGTGCGAGGCTACTTTTTTGTTGGAAAGGATTGACAAAGCGACACAAGTGTCGCATTATATAGATAATAAAGAAAGGAGTCTAATGCTATGAGTGATAAAGGCGAGCGAACCAAGCAGCTTATTTTAGCTAAGGCAAGCGATTTGTTTGCCGAGAGGGGATTTTCATGCGTTACCATGAAGGATGTTTGTGATCACACAGGGCTTAGCCGAGGAGGATTATATCGATATTTTGCGAGTACCGCGCAGATATTCGAAGAAATTATCCAGGGTACTGCCAATAAATCCGGGGTATATATTTGTGAGAAAATGAAGATGGGAGTGCCAGCAGATCAGATTTTGCAGGAAGCGTTTTCTCAGCTAGAACAAGAAATGCTCCAAGACAAGAATTCTCTTAGCTTTGCTATTTATGAATATGCGATGATCATAGACGCTCATTTTTTTGAGGAAATGGCGCAAGCTGGAAGAGAAAAATGGAGGAGGTTATTTCTATACGGAAAGGAAAGAGGCGAGTTTCAAGAAATCGATTACGAACCGATCATAGATATTTTACTATATAGCTACCAGGGGGTTCGTATGTGGAGTAGAGTTGCTGCGTTGCAAAAGGAGCAGATTCACTGCATGCTGCAAACAATTAGCGAATGCTTGCTAATAGAAAGAAAGTCTCTTATGACAGAAATAATTTTGGTAAGACCAAGCCTTGAGTTAAAGGACAAGGCAATCGAGTACCGTCAAGAGCATTTTGATTTTGGAGAAACAATCATCAATGGAAGTGAATTGTTTGACCAAACAGAATCTTATGAGGAATGGCTAAAAGCAGTCACGAATAACACAAGTACTCTTACTGTAAATCCTAACTGGGTAGTGACCGATACTTTTTTTGCATGGGATCTGAACACAAAAAAGATTGTTGGTATCATTGATTTAAGGCATACACTCAATGATTTTTTACGTGATTTTGGAAATTGTGGATACAGTGTCCGTCCATCCTTCCGAGGAAGAGGCATTGCAACACAGATGCTTGGGCAATTACTTACGATTGCAAAGGAAGCGGGATTAAAGAAGATTCACTTGTCGGTAGAACAAGATAATATTGCATCGGTTAAAACGATACAAAAGTATCATGGCGTGTATGAGAGAACCTTTGAACATGATGGAAAACGAGCAGATGTGTATCAGATTATCTTGTGAATATTATTTTGTTACGGTAGCTAATTATGATATTCACTTTAAAACAATCAATAGGAGAGTGGAATCGTATGAGAAAAATACTGATTACTGGTGGAACGGTTTTTGTCAGCCGTTATGTGGCAGAATATTTTGTCCAAAGGGGAGATGAGGTTTACGTGCTCAATCGCAACCATGCACCTCAATCCGATGGCGTGATCTTGGTGGAGGCGGACAGGAACATGCTGGGTGATTGTCTACGTAAATATGCGTTTGATGCAATCCTTGATATGACTGCTTATACGGGACGTGATGTACAGAATTTATTGGATGCAGTGGGAGCGTTTCAAGACTATATCTTACTAAGCTCAAGCGCAGTATATCAAGAGACATCCGAACAACCCTTTCATGAGGATTTAGAACTTGGGGAAAATAAATATTGGGGCGCCTATGGAACGGATAAAATTGAGGCAGAGGCTGTGTTGCAAAGGCAGGTTCCAAATGCTTATATTTTGCGTCCGCCGTATTTGTATGGTCCAATGAATAATATTTACCGAGAGGCCTTTGTATTTGAATGCGCAAGGAGGAAACGCATGTTTTATCACCCAAAAGACGGCGAAATGAAACTGCAATTTTTTCACATCCAGGATCTGTGTCGGATACTGGAAGCATTATTAGAAAAGCGACCACCATATTCGGTTATAAATGTTGGAAACGAAGCGATGATTTCGGTCAAAGAATGGGTAAAGCTATGCTATCAGGTGGCAGGAGAGGAAGTCAAGTTCCAACATGTCTATGAAAAAATAGAGCAGCGACAGTATTTTTGTTTTTATGATTATGAGTATTGTTTGGATGTCAGCAGGCAGAAAGAATTGCTGCTTCAAACGAAGGACATAAAGGAAGGGCTAAGAGAATCGTTTGCATGGTACCAAGAAAATTCCAATCGCGTGATAACAAAGCCTTTTCTTTCCTTCATTGATCACAACTTTTGAAACGAAGGAATAAAAGATAGGAGATAATGAAGATGGTTGAAAAAGTATATACCGCAGAGGATCAAGCAAAAATTTCATATTATGTATGCGGACAGGGTGCTCCTCTATTTTGTGTACATGGTTCTGGTAGAAATAAAGAAATGTGGTTAAAAAATGGTTGGCTACAAGAATTAGAAAAGAAATATATGGTGATAGCTATGGATATCCGAGGATTTGGGAAAAGTAGCGTATTTGAGGAAGCAAAATATTATGAAATAAATCGTATTTTAGAGGATATAAAAGGAATTATGAAGGAATGTAAGGTTGATGAAATCTCTTATCTAGGACATTCCTACGGGGCAACGATTGGATTTCAGGCAATCCGAGCTGGATTGCCAATAAAAAAAGCAGTATGCGCAAGTGGTTCCATGGGAAAGTACTTTTTTGAAGAGGTATGTCCTGGTGCATATGAAGAATATAAGATGCTTGCAGATATAAAAACGAGGCAAGCATTTGGAGAGTTGTCCGAATATAGTGAAGACGACATTGACTTTATAAAGAATGAAAATATGGCAAAGTTTCGTGCACTTTTTGAGGCTTGGAGCCAATGGAAGCCAGTGAATGTGGAAGATATATCTGGTAAAGCGTCAATATATGCAGGGACACTTGATCATAATAAAGAAATGGTTGAAAATACGACCATAAGACAAGCGGTTTTTAAGAAACAAGGGATTGATACAAAATGTTTTGAAGGCTTGAACCACGAAGAATTAGTTACAAGAACAGATATATGTCTTCCTTGGGTTTTAGAGCATTTATAAGAAAGAAGTGAAATCACAACAAAACAAGTGATTTCACTCTTTTTTTTATTTGAGTGCAGATTCAATTTTTGGCTGGATACGGGGATGCTCTTCCACGCGTCCTTTTTTTCGATAGTCGCGGGGAGAGAGGTGGTTGATACTTTGAAAAACGCGGTTGAACTGGGAGAAGCTGGTAAAGCCACATGTGGCCGCGATATCCGTTATTTTATCCTCGGTGGTCAATAATAGATGCTGTGCATATTTACTTCGTGTCATTTGAATATAGTTCGAAAGGGTGAAATTCGTTACCTTTTTAAATTGATGGGACAAATAATAGGGACTAATAAAAAACTTTTCTGCAAGGGTATCAAGACTCAAATCTTCTGCAAAATGTGCATGAATATAAGAGGTAATTTCATAAATCTTTTGGGCAGCAGGTGATAGGTTCTCATCGTTTTGATAAATGCTTTGGTCCTGAAAACGGAGTACCGTATTTAAAAAATCGATAAATTTGGCATGTACAACCAATTCATTTAACTCAGTTTGAGCAAAGTCAGATTGCTTCGAGTAAAGAAAAATCTCATTGAGCATTTTATATAAAAGCTCCTTTTGCTCCTGCGAAAAGCGAAAGATCGGAACTTTTTCGTTAAAAGGCTTTAATAGACAAGAGTATCCGTTGGGAAGACCAAAAAAGTCTTTTGGAAACATAAAATTAATCACAAGACGTTTGCTTGGAGCTCCCTCCTCATAGATGGATTTATGGAGACAATAAGGAGGAACTAACACCATATCTCCTAATTTGAGACGATAGGAATTTCCTTCAATCAAGTGACCAGAGCTTGGTGCCAGAAGAATGAATAATTCATAAAACTCATGATAGTGCTGAAATTCCATATTAATGGCAGCGGAGCGTTCGTCGTAATCAAAGTGATAAAAGAGGTTATTTTTGTAATCATTTACTATAATACTATGTTTTGGTTCGTACAAAAGAAAGTTGTCAATCAGCATAGAATCATCCTTTCTTGCTTTGAAATATTGCATATATTGCTTTTTGATAATTGAATTATACAAGATGAGAGCAATAAATGCAATATTACTTGCAACAAGTCAACAAAAATAACGTAGAAAAGAGGACGATTTCCGTATAAGATATAGAAAAGCGAATGGATACGCAAATAAGCAATTGTTACAAGAAAGGAAATTCAATGAATCAAGATACCGAATTACAGATTGCAACGAAGCTTGTAAAATTGATTGAAAGTTTTCAAGATGTCCTTTATGAAGAAGATGCCGAGTTTCTAGAAAATATGGCAACCAAAAATTTGGCTGGGGACGATGTTCGCAGATATCAATTTTGGGAATGGACGCAGGGGGTTGGGCTCTTTGGCTTATGGAGATACTTTGAATATACGAAGGATACCATGTATCTGGACATTCTGATCCAGTACTATGATAGACAGTTTGAAATCGGATTTCCAGCAAAAAATGTCAATACGACAGCGCCGATGCTGGCACTCTCTTATTTGGCTGAATATACAAATAATCAGAAATATCGCAAATTATGCGAGGATTGGGCCGATTGGATCTATCAATATCTGCCCCGTACCAAAGAGGGTGGCTTTCAGCATATCACGAGCGATACGCTAAATGAACAAGAGCTCTGGGATGATACACTATTTATGACCGTTTTATTCCTTGCAAATATGGGTCGAATTCAAAAGAACAACACCTATATCGAGGAAGCAAAATATCAATTTCTGTTGCATACCAAATATCTGACAGACAAGCAGACGGGACTTTGGTACCATGGATATACCTTTGCAGGAAATCACAACTTTGCGAAGGCACTGTGGGGAAGAGGAAATTGCTGGATTACGGCAGCGATACCAGAATTTTTAGATATGGTGGAAGGCGACGAGGCTTGCAGCCGATTCTTAAAAGAGGCACTACGTGCACAAATTGATGCCCTTTGTAAGTATCAGGATGCATCGGGCATGTGGCATACACTGGTGGATGATGATACCTCTTATGTAGAGGCGAGTGCGACCTGTGGCTTTGCATATGGAATTCTTAGAGCCGTGCAGATGGGTATTGTTGATGAGAGCAAAGCGGAGTGTGCAAGAAAAGCTTTGGAGCCGATTCTAGCTTGTATCACAGAGGATGGTCTTGTAAATCAGGTTTCCTATGGGACGGCTATGGGAAGAGAAGATAAGGAGTTTTACAAACGTATTGAAATAAAATCCATGCCATATGGACAGGCGCTGGCAATTTTATTTTTAATAGAAGCAAAAAAATCACTATAAGTATATGGAGGTAGCTTATGAAGAAAATTTTTAAAACTATTTTAGCTGCAACACTGAGTGCGGCCATGGTCGTTTCCTTTACCGGATGTGGGGCATCTAAGTCTGAAACGAACGCGACAAAGGATGATGCAGCGACAACGACAACCGAGGGTGCGAACGCGACTGGAAATATGAAGGTCATGCTTTCCGAAGAGCCAGGTGAGGATAATGCGCTAAAAAATGCATTGGATCGTTGGGCAGCCGAAACAGGAAATACCTATGAGACAGTTATTTTATCCAATGACGACATGAAGACAAAGTTCCCTGCTATGGCGCAGAATAAAGACTTACCAGACTTGATTTCGACGGTAGGAATTCATCAGTTGTATCCAGATGAGTTCGTGGATGCTAGCACGATTGTCGATTTGAACCTTTTTGAGGAGACACCACTGGATATTATTGGAAAAGCATTTACCAGTGATGTAATTTCAGGATTGCCAAATCAATTTACAACTACCTGCTTCTACTATAATGAAGATTTGTTTGCACAGGCTGGTATCGAAGCACCAACCCCTGAAAATCCATGGACACTGGAACAGCTGTATGAAAATGCCGCGCTGCTTCAGGAAAAAACTTCTGTAAAGTATGGTTTTGCAGCGGATGTTTCCAGAGCAAGATATGACATTTTAATGTATGCAAATGGCGGTTCTTTGGTTCAAAAGGACGGGGATAGCTTTAAAATCGTATTAAATAGCGACACCAACGTTGATACCTTGACACAGTTTGTTAAAGCAAACGAAGAAGGGGTTATGCCAAAGGCAATTTGGGCTGGAGCAACCACAGATAACCCAGTGGAATACTTTAAAAATGGCGATGCTGCGATTTTATTATCGGGTTCATGGAATTATAACACCTTTGCAACCGAAATTACGAAATTCAACTTTGGTGTTATGACTTCTCCGACTGGAACCGTATCTCGAAGTGCAATCATTGGTGGTGGTGCATTAGCAGTACCAAAGAATGCGAAGAACTCGCAAATTGCAATTAACTTCTTACAGTGGTTCTATCAAGAAGATAATTTTAAAACATATTTACAGAATGACAAGGGTCTTTCTTCTTTGAAAAATGTGATTTATGAGCCAGAATCCGATAAAGCAAAGACTGATTTTGAAAAGCTTCAAGACGAAGTAGCACAGGTTACCGATACCTTTGAAACCGATGAAAGCTCTTCCTGGAGAGTCTTTAAGGATGCAGAATACCGCGATACGCTTAAGAGAGCAGTCAGCGGTGAGTTAACCCCAGAAGAAGCACTGGATAGCTTTGCAAAAGAACTTTCCGAAGCTTCTGGATGGACGATTGCAGAATAATGCGATGAAATAATTATCAGATATTAGGCTACTGATGTTATCGTCAGTGGCTTAATATTGAATGAATGACAAAGTAACAAAAGGGTTATTTGTCGAACGGAGGATATTGAAATGAATAAAAAGAAGCAGGCGTTTTCTCATACCAGAGCCTTTTGGTTATTTGTGGCTCCATCTTTTATACTGTTTACCATCTTCTTTTTGATTCCGTTGGTTTTAAGTATTGGATTTTCCTTTACTAATTTTGATGGATGGAAAACAATGGACTTTATCGGAATCAAGAACTATACAAAAATATTGCAGGATGTCGAATTTTATAAAACTATGGGAAGAACCTTTGTTTATGCCCTAGTTAATTTGCCATTTAAAGTAATGTTACCTTTATTGGTTGCAGTCTTAGTTACCACGAAGCTGCTAAAGGGAACGACCTTTGTTCGTACCATTATGTATATTCCAGTATTGTTATCTGCATTGGTTGTTGGTATCACGATTAACTGGATGTTTGGTCAAGAGTATGGTTTGATAAACTTCTTGATTCAAAGTGTTGGCGGAAAACCGCTCGAGTGGGCACTCAATCCAAAGCTTGCTACCTTTGTGATCAGTTTTGCCTCCAATTGGGCCTCTCTTGGATACTTTATGATTTTATTTATTGGTGGTATCAACAATATTCCAGGTGAACTATTTGAAGCAGCCAATGTAGACGGTGCCACAAAGCTTCAGGTCTTTTTCCGTATCATGATCCCAATGTTATCCCCTACAATTTTTATTGTTGTACTGTTATCTACCGTCAACTTGTTGAAGGAATATGCATTAATTCAGGGTATTACCCTTGGAGGACCCGGAACCTCAACTACTTACGTGATTCAATATATGTTCAACCAAGGTTTTAACCAATACAAATATGGATATGCCTCTGCAGTCGGTGTAGTCGTAAGTGTGGTATTTATCATCATTACCATTATTCAATTCAAGCTATCGAAGGGTGGAGGTGAAGTTTAATGAGAACGAAAGCAGATAGAATACAAAGTGTGTTTGTGACAATTTTAGGTTTCGTGTTGTCTTTTATCATAATTTTTCCAATTATTTGGTTGTTATTAAGTTCGTTTAAATCTTCCAGTGAATTATTTTCCTATCCACTGCGTTTATTTCCAGAGGAATTTTCGGTTGCTGCTTATGTAAAAGTACTGCACAATGGATTTTTAACTTATGTTAAGAACAGTTTATTTCTTGCAGTGGTAGGAACGGCGATTACAGTAGCAATCAGCTCGATGTGCGGCTATGCCTTTGCAATCTATCGAAATGAAATAAAGTATACCAATAAAGTATTTGGAATCTTTCTTCTTGGAACCTTGATTCCTGGAGAAATTCTTACGATTTCACAGTTCACGGTTATTAGTAAGCTAGGACTCTATGACAATATCTGGGGCGTTATTTTGCCAGTCGTTACCACTACGACGGGAATCTTTATGTATCGCCAGCACTATATGTCCATCCCTTTATCGTTAGTAGAGTCTGCGCGTATTGACGGAGCAAGTGAGTTTAAGATTTTTAAAGATATTATGCTTCCACTGGGTACGGCCGTAACCGTGACCCTTACCATCTTCTCCTTTTTATGGAGATGGAATGACTATATCTTACCGCTGATGGTGTTATCAGATCAAAAAAACTTTACAATCCAGATTGCCATCAAGAGCTATATTGGTACCATGGGAATTGATTGGAATTCAATTCTAGCTGCCTCTATTATTTCAATTGTTCCAGTTATTGTACTCTTTATCATTTTACAAAAGTACATTACTGGCGGAATCGCTACAACCGGCGTAAAGGGTTGATGTAAGGAGTACGCATATGTATGATTTGACAAAGCGTTTGGAGAATCTTTTGGGTACGTTACAAAAAGAGATGTACACGGATTCCTATCGGTTGGAAGACCTACAGATAAAAGAAATTGGTTACGAAGACTTTCGTACTTTTTTAGAGCCGAATACGGGCTATCAGGCATTTGATAGCCAATCGTATTTTGGAAAGCCCGATCAGCATTATTGCGTTCGGGTTTCCTTGCATCTTCCAAAGAATTTGATTGGAAAAAAGGTTGTCCTCTCCCTTAAGACGGGAGCGACTGATATTTGGAATACTGACAATCCGCAGTTTATTTTGTATGTTGATGGGAAAATCGTATGTGCCCTTGATATAAATCACGCAGAATGTATCCTTTCAAATGACGCGGAGGATAGAGAATATGTGATTCATTTGCATGCCTATACCAATACCTGCAATCGGGATGTAGCACTTATTTTAAAGGTGCAGGCGTTAATGGAAGAAGTCAAGGAGCTTTATTATGATTTAAAGGTTCCTTTTGAGACGGCATGCTTATTGAAGGATAGCGACGACCGAAAGCGTGAGCTGCTAGGGGTGTTAAATGATACGATGAATTGCATTGATTTTCGTGTGACGGGCTCTCAGGCATTTTATGAGTCTGTGCAAAAGGCAAAGGCCTATTTACAAACTCGTTTTTATGAAAAAATGTGCGGTCCACAGCCAGCTTCGGTGCATAGTATTGGACATACCCATATTGACATTGCTTGGAAGTGGCGGGTACGACAGACCAGGGAAAAAGCAGTTCGCAGTTTTTCAACGGTGCTATATTTGATGGAGCATTATCCAGAATACAAATTTATGTCAAGCCAGCCGATTCTTTATCAATTTGTGAAGGAAGAAGCACCAGAGCTTTTTGCGCAAATCAAAGAACGCGTCAGGCAAGGCAGATGGGAAGTAGAAGGCTCGATGTGGCTAGAAGCCGACACCAATCTCTCTTCGGGGGAATCCTTAGTTCGCCATATCTTATATGGAAAACAATTTTTTGCGGAGGAGTTTGGCAAAGGAGATAACGTGGTGCTATGGCTTCCAGATGTGTTTGGATACAGTGCTGCGCTGCCTCAGATTCTAAAAAAATCGGAAATCAAATATTTTATGACCACAAAGCTTGGCTGGAATGAATCCAATCGGATTCCAAATGATGTATTTTTCTGGCAGGGGATTGATGGAAGTGAAATTTTGACCTATTTTATAACGACAAGAAATTATGAAACCAATCCTGAGTTAAAACGCGGACTTGATTGCAGTACAACCTACAACGGCCTGCAAAATGCGAGTCAGACCATGGGAACCTGGCAAATGTTCCAAAATAAGGATCTGACAAAAAATGTAATGACCTGCTATGGATATGGAGATGGTGGCGGCGGAACGACGCCAGCTATGTTAGAACAGGGAAGACGCCTTAAGAAGGGCATCCCAGGCTGTCCAAACGTTAAGCTTTCCTTTGTACGGGAGTTTTTTGAAACACTAGAAGCCGATCTTTCCAAGCAACAGGTTCCCAAATGGTGTGGGGATTTATATTTGGAATTTCATCGCGGAACCTATACCTCGATGGCAAGAAACAAGCGCAACAATCGTAAAATGGAGGCAGCTTTGTTAGAATGCGAATTTTTTATGACGCTGGCTTCGATTCAAAATAAAGACTTTGTGTATGACAAGAAGGGGCTTGATAAAGCCTGGAAGCTTGTACTGTTAAATCAGTTTCATGACATTTTGCCAGGCAGTGCCATTAAAGAGGTCTATGAGGACTCGGATTTGGATTATCAAAAAGCAAAGGATTTGACCGACTCGCTTATGATAACCGCAAAGAAAACACTGATGGAACCTGATTTTGACAGCAGCGCTGCTTCTAAATCTGCTCTTTATGTATGGAATACACTTGGATTTGCAAGAAGTGAATACCTTGTTCTGCCAAAAGGGATCAAACGTGTCAAGCATCATGACCAAGAGCTTTTGGTGCAAAAAGAGGGAGAAGCGTTTGTTTGTCTGGTGAAGGAAATACCCGCCAATGGATATACCGTATTAGAGATTATCGACGAAGCAGGCGAAGATAAAAAGATAAGGGGGCTGTCAAGCAAAGATACACTACGTGCCTTTGATACCCTGTATTACCAGGTGGAATTTAATGAAACTGGTGAAATCACTCGGCTCTACGACAAGACACAACAGCGAGAAATCCAAAAGAAGGGAGAGCTTCTCAATCAACTTCTCGTGTTTGAGGATCGCCCCTATGAATTTGATGCATGGAATATCGATGCCTATTATGTAGAAAAACAATACCCGGTCGATATGGTGTTGTTCTTTGAAGTGGAACAAGGTGCTTTGTTTACAAAGGTAACCTGCAAAAAGCAGTTTTTGGATTCTACGATCACGCAGGAAATCTACTTCTACGAGGCAAGTCCTCGCATTGATTTTAAAACAAGCATCGACTGGAAACAAGAACAGTTATTACTAAAAGCACAATTTCCGCTTGATCTACTTGCCAAAACCGCAACCTGTGATATCCAATTTGGTAATATTGCACGCAGTACGCATAAAAATACGAGCTGGGAGCAGGCACAGTTTGAGGTGTGCGCGCATAAATGGGTGGATTTATCCGAAGCAGGCTACGGGGTATCCCTGTTAAATGATTGCAAGTATGGTTATAGCTTTGAGGAATCCACAGTGGCGATTACCTTGATTAAATCGGGAATCTTTCCAAATCCTGAGGCAGACAAGGAAATGCATCAATTTACGTATTCGCTTTATCCGCACAAGGGAGACTTTCGAGTGGGAAAAGTCGTACAGGCTGGTTATCAGCTTAACACCGCGTGCAGCATTACAAGGGGAGCTGTAAGCGCTGTAAGACAGCGAGATTTTTCTTTATTTGGAAAGCTGCCAGCGCATGTGATTCTTGAGAGTGTGAAGCGGGCAGAGCAGTCGGAGGACGTGATTTTGCGTCTTTATGAAGCTCATGGCAAGCGTGATAAGGTATCACTGGATCTTACAAAGCTTGCTCCAAAACAGGTATGGAGCTTAAATTTACTCGAGAAAAAAGAGGAAGCGTGGTGCCTTGAGAATGGTAGCGTATCATTCGAAATCAAGCCATACGAAATCGTCACAATAGGAATTGAACGGAATGATTTGTAGAATTAGCAAAGGAAAGAGACAATTATGTCAAAGAAGAATGAAACAATCGCGTATGTGAGTATGGCGATTATTATGGTTGCGCTTGGGGCAAGTGATGCGATGCGAGGTATTTTTGCCCTTGTGTTTGAATCCCATTTTGCATTGACGCATGCACAAATTTCTTTTATTGTAACGGTTAGTTATTTGGGAAATTTAGTATTTTTATTGTTAGGAGGAAGCATCGCCGATCGTTTCCCAAAGAAAAAGGTATCGCTTGTGATCTTGATGATATGGTGTCTTTTCGCATTCCTTTATGTTGTGACGGATCAGTATTATATCTTGTTACTGGGTATGTTTTTTACGATGGGCGCTTCCACCTTGATGAATACGTTAATGAATATTATGACACCGATTTTGTTTGTTGGTGCACCTGCGATGATTATTAATACGCTGTTTTTTATACAAGGAATCGGAACAACGGGAAGTCAGAAGCTTGCGGGTATGTTTGCTACCAATATCGGAGCCTGGAAGGTAACCAATCTTATTTTAATTGGAATCGCTGCGATTGGGATTTTTCTTTTTTCCTTTGTTACAATCTCCGAGCCAGAGAGAACCACAGAGCATAGAAAAAATATCGGATTTCTTGCTGTGATGAAAAATCCTGCCTTCTTTTATCTGGTATTTATCCTGGGGTGTTACTTTAT